>NZ_JBMKHP010000007.1:0-240239 GCF_049238705.1 Enterobacter cloacae complex sp. IR5403
GACCGAAAAACCCAGAGTGTGCTCCGGATAGACTGAAAAGTGTTACCTATGTTCCCGGTCTGATCTGTCACCTATGTATCCGGTCATACACTGCGCTTACCCGGCCTGCAATATCCGCAAATTTGCATCTTCCCTCCCCTCCCCGCACAATGAAGTCTGTCGCAGTGAAGACATAAGGTAACCTATGAGTCAGAGTCATTTCTTTGCCCACCTCTCCCGCCTGAAGCTCATCAACCGCTGGCCGCTGATGCGCAATGTGCGTACTGAAAATGTGTCTGAGCACAGTTTGCAGGTTGCCATGGTCGCGCACGCGCTGGCCGCGATTAAAAATCGCAAATTCAACGGGCAGGTGAATGCCGAACGTATCGCCCTGCTGGCGATGTACCACGATGCATCGGAAGTGCTGACCGGGGATCTGCCTACGCCGGTGAAATATTTCAACTCGCAGATTGCCCAGGAATATAAGGCCATTGAGAAGATTGCCCAGCAGAAGCTGATCGACATGGTGCCTGAAGAGCTGCGCGATATCTTCGGGCCGCTGATCGACGAGCATCAGTATACGGAAGAGGAGAAATCCCTGGTTAAGCAGGCCGATGCGCTGTGCGCCTACCTGAAGTGTCTGGAAGAGCTGTCCGCCGGGAATAACGAATTTTTACTGGCAAAAACGCGTCTGGAGAAAACGCTGGAATCTCGTCGCAGCGAAGAGATGGATTACTTTATGCAGGTGTTTGTGCCGAGCTTCCATTTGTCGCTGGATGAGATTAGCCAGGATTCGCCACTCTGATTTTCGCCCAGCGGCGCTGCGCTTGCAGGGCCTACGGGGTTGTAGGCCGGGTAAGGCGTAGCCGCCACCCGGCAAAATGCTCAGAAGGGAAACAGGACCGGTATCAATACCACGCACACCACCATCACCAGCACGGTGAATGGCACACCCAGCTTCACGAAATCACTGAACCTATAATTCCCGGGCCCCAGCACCAGCGTATTGACCGGGGAAGAGACCGGCGTCATAAATGCCGCGGACGCCGCCATCGCAACCATCATCGCAAACGGATACGGCGAAACACCCATCGATTTTGCCATCGCCAGCGCAATGGGCGCCATCAGCACCGCCGTTGCGGTATTGGAGATGAACAAACCAATGGTGGCGCACATGACGAACAGGCAAACCATCATCAGGTACGGACCATACCCCCCGCCCGCGTCCATCAAGCCTTTCACGATCAAATCCACCCCGCCGGTTTTCTGTAGCGCCAGGGCGAAGGGCATCATCCCGACGATGAGAATGATGCTCGGCCAGTGAATCGCTTTGTAAGCGCTTTCGGCGTCGATACAGCGGAATTTGCCCATTAACAGACAGGCGATTATCGCCGCCACCGGGTTAGGGATTTCGTCCGTCAGCATCAGGGCAACCATCAATACCAGGCAAAAAATCGCATGGGGCGCCTGGCTGTGCGCCGGTGATGCATCACTCTCTTCTATCGGCATATTCAGCACCACAAAATCGCGGCCTTTCTGCCCGAGCTGGCTAATCAGTTTCCAGTTGCCGACCACGAGGAAGATATCCCCCAGCAGGATCGGCTCATCCACCACCGCCCCTTCAAGGGCTACGCCATCGCGCTTCAGGCCCACCACGTTGAGGCCATAGCGGGTACGAAAGCCGATTTCACGCACGGTTTTGCCCAATAACTCCGATTCCGGGATCAGCGACACCTCGGCCATTCCCACATCCAGCGCCTGGTCGGAGAAATACTCGCCGCGCAGCACCATCGGCTCCAGCAACTGCTCGCTACAAAACTCCCGCAGATCCACGTCCGCGGTGGACATATCAATCAGCAGGACGTCACGCGCGCGAAACTCGGACACCCCGTTCACGTTAACGATCACCCGACGAAAACGACGCCAGCGCTCAACCCCGATGACGTTCGCGCCATAGCGTTCGCGTAGCTTAAGGTCATCCAGCCGCTGCCCCACCATAGGCGATCCCGGGCGGATAGCCAGACGTCGGGCACGCCCGGTCAGACGGTACTCTTTAATCAGATCGCGGAAAGAGCGTCGCTTCCAGCCCTCTTTGGCTTTATCCTGCTTCTCCCCTTTCAGCGCGAAACGGGTCAATAACATATAGATAATGCCCATCACCAGTACCACCAGCCCGATCGGCGTAACGCTGAAAAAGCTAAACCCCTCAAGCCCCTCACGGATCAGTTCGCTGTTCACGACGAGGTTCGGCGGCGTTGCGACCAGCGTCATCATGCCGCTGATGAGTCCGGCGAAGCTCAACGGCATCATCAGCCGCGACGGGGAGATCTGCATTCTCATGCAGACGCTCAGCACGACCGGAATAAAGATGGCCACGACGCCCGTAGAGCTCATAAACGCGCCCAGCCCGGCGACCGTCAGCATCAGGTAAATCAGCATTTTGGTTTCGCTGCTGCCCGCCACCTTAACCAGCCACGACCCCATCATCGTCGCCACGCCGGTGCGTACCAGGCCGTCGCCAATAATAAACAGGGCGGCAATCAAAATAACGTTGGGATCGCTAAACCCGGAAAAGGCTTCCGGCAGGGAAAGGGTACCGCTCAGAACGAATGCGACAATCACAAACAGGGCGACGGCATCCATGCGCACCTTGCCCGTGGCAAAAAGAATGATGGCGATTAACAGCAGGCTCAGGACCCAAATCAGTTCACCGTTCACAACATGTCCTTGTCAGTGGAGGAGAAGCAATTCTGCCATAAAAAAGCCCCGGTAATGCGGGGCTATATCATGGGATTACATTTTTAGCGAGACGGTTACAACTCCGTCTGACGCCTTCGAGACGTCGATGGCGGTCAGGGTGTTAAGCACGAAATCCGCCTCCTCCAGCCGGGGGGAACCCGCCGGGACGTTAACGGCAATGACGTGGCTTCCGGCGTTCAGCCCGGCCAGCACGCCTGCCGCCGCGTCTTCCACCACCACGCACTCCGCTGGCGCCAGGCCAAGCAGTTCTGCGCCGAGCAGGAACGCATCCGGTTCAGGCTTGCCGCGCTTCACGCGCTCAGCGGTAATGAAGACGTCCGGCGTCGGTAAACCTGCCGCCTTATGACGGGCATGCGCGACGGGAACCGATCCGGAGGTGACGATAGCCCACGGGATCTGCGCTTCATTCAGGTGCTCAAGCAGTTCACGCGCACCGGGCAGCGCGGTGATGCCCTCGGTATCGGTAGCTTCTATCTGCTCAAGATAGCGGAACTCCGCCTGAATCTCTTCCTCAGAACGTCCCGCCAGGAAGTGCCGCAATGAGGTAATGGCCTGTTTACCATGGATGAAATTCAGTACGTCCTGATGGTCGATGCCGTGCCGGTCGGCCCAGTGGCACCACGAGCGCTCCACCACCGGCAGCGAATCCACCAGCGTACCGTCCAGATCAAACAGAAAACCTTTACACTGCACACGCACCTCCGTCAGGCATTAATGATTTGTTGAATTTCGTTGCTGCTTAAATGGTACTGACGCGGACAGGCGTGCCACGCGCTCAGCATACGTTGATACTTATCCCACATCGGGGTCTGGGCGTTGAAGCCGTGCGTACCCGCATCAAAATGGGTGTAGCGCCCTTCGGTATTCACCATAAAGCGCACATAGCTCAGATAGCGCGCTTCCGTCGCGGCATCAAAGCCCAGGAACGTCACGCGGCGCTCGTCAATGGACTGCTGGTCCTTCAGATTGGTCCAGGACACATGCAGCGCATGGTACATCTCCATGATGTCGATAACGATACGGCAGGTTTCCTCTTTCAGTTCGCCAAATTCGCGATCCAGTTCGCGCATCTGCAAGCCAAAACCACGTTCGACAATGGTTTGCAGGCGGCTGTAGCGCGCAGCGTTATCGGGATCAAGCATAGTCATCATCTTGTACTGGTTAGACAAAATCAGACGTTGAGCATGGGTCATTTCCATCTTTCGACTCCTGTAGCGCATTGCACTGTAAAAAAAAGACACGGTAACTGATTGTTACTGTGCCTTCTTTTGGTCGTCGTTTCGATGATCAATCACAAGTCATCGAGGAATGTTTTATCAAGCTGTTTAAACGCACGCTTGAGGGTATCCGCCAGCGCCTGATAGTCCGGCTTGCCTTCAACCGGTGCCAGCGCCTGGCCCGCCTCCTCCAGCTTTCCACGCACTTCATAAAACCAGTGTAAAATAGAAGGCGGAAGTGGCGTGACGGAACGTTTCCCTAACCACCATAGCCCCTGCATCGGCAGGCTTAACGCAAAGAGCGCCGTCGCGACGGCAGGGCCAAGCTGTCCACCTAACGCTATCTGCCAGCACAGGGTAAAAACGGCAATCGGGGGCATAAAGCGAATCGCATAGCGCGTGGCGCGAATAGTGCGATTTTCAATAAACATGGGCGCGAGGCGCTTTTCCATCGGCCATGTCTTTGCGTAATGCTGTCCCCGACGAAACAGACTAAAAAAGTTCACGGACGGGATTTCGGGTGTCGACATGGCTGTACCTCAACTTCACATATAAAAATTAAAATTTTCGTGCAAAACCACAACAGGCTATGACAACGTTCAAAATATTTTGTCATCGCTACCCCGTATCGGGTATCCTGTGCCAGCCTGATAGGGCCGTAGACGATAAGCGTTAACTCGTCAAATTATCGCATATTATGCCATTGTCTGAAAAATGTTCAAAATGGCTTAAAATCATAGGTATTTCTTCCATCCTGCCAGAATGTTCGTTTGGCATGATGTTAATCATAAATGTCTGGGTCAGCATGCGTTACGCTTTTAGACTCACTGACGTTTTTTTAGCCACGTATCAATAATAGGTACTTCCATGTCGAGTAAGTTAGTACTGGTTCTGAACTGCGGTAGCTCCTCACTGAAATTCGCCATCATCGATGCGCTCAACGGTGACGAGTACCTCTCTGGTTTGGCCGAATGTTTCCATCTGCCTGAAGCACGTATCAAGTGGAAGATGGACGGCAGCAAACAAGAAGCGGCTTTAGGTGCAGGCGCCGCTCACAGTGAAGCGCTGAACTTTATCGTTAACACTATTCTGGCACAAAAACCAGAACTGTCTGCTCAGCTGACCGCAATTGGTCACCGTATCGTCCATGGCGGCGAAAAATACACCAGTTCCGTGGTAATCGACGACTCCGTGATTCAGGGTATCAAAGACTCTGCGTCTTTCGCACCGCTGCATAACCCGGCTCACCTGATCGGTATCGCTGAAGCACTGAAATCCTTCCCGAGTCTGAAAGACAAAAACGTGGCCGTGTTTGATACCGCGTTCCATCAGACCATGCCGGAAGAGTCTTACCTCTATGCCCTGCCATACAGCCTGTACAAAGAGCACGGCGTCCGTCGTTACGGCGCTCACGGCACCAGCCACTTCTATGTGACTCAGGAAGCCGCAAAAGTGCTGAACAAGCCGGTTGAAGAAGTCAACATTATCACCTGCCATCTGGGCAACGGTGGTTCTGTTTCCGCTATCCGCAACGGTAAGTGTGTTGACACCTCTATGGGTCTGACCCCGCTGGAAGGTCTGGTGATGGGTACCCGTTCCGGTGATATCGACCCGGCGATCATCTTCCACCTGCACGACACCCTGGGCATGAGCGTTGACGACATCAACAAAATGCTGACCAAAGAGTCTGGCCTGCTGGGCCTGACCGAGGTCACCAGCGACTGCCGTTACGTTGAAGACAACTACGCAGAAAAAGCTGACGCTAAACGTGCAATGGACGTTTATTGCCACCGTCTGGCGAAGTACATCGGTTCTTACACCGCGCTGATGGAAGGCCGTCTGGATGCTGTTATCTTCACCGGCGGCATCGGTGAGAACGCGGCAATGGTACGTGAACTGTCCCTGGGCAAACTGGGCGTTCTGGGCTTCGAAGTTGATCATGAGCGTAACCTGGCTGCCCGCTTCGGCAAGTCTGGCTTCATCAACAAAGAAGGCACCCGCCCTGCTATCGTTATCCCAACTAACGAAGAGCTGGTCATCGCGCAAGACGCGCACCGCCTGACTGCCTGATTCCACACCGCCAGCAATGCTGGCGGTGCTGTTTTGTAACCCGCCCAACGCGGCGGTAACGAAAGAGGATA
This sequence comes from Enterobacter cloacae complex sp. IR5403, assembly GCF_049238705.1. NCBI lineage: Bacteria > Pseudomonadati > Pseudomonadota > Gammaproteobacteria > Enterobacterales > Enterobacteriaceae > Enterobacter > Enterobacter cloacae complex sp. IR5403. Next base: position 6,098 of record NZ_JBMKHP010000007.1, read on the forward strand.
AACCGTGTCCCGTACTATTATGCTGATCCCTACCGGAACCAGCGTCGGCCTGACCAGCGTCAGCCTCGGCGTGATCCGCGCTATGGAACGCAAAGGCGTTCGTCTGAGCGTCTTTAAGCCTATCGCCCAGCCACGTGCCGGTGGCGATGCGCCAGACCAGACCACCACCATCGTGCGCAAGAACTCCAATCTGCCAGCGGCTGAACCGCTGAAGATGAGCCACGTTGAATCTCTGCTCTCCAGCAACCAGAAAGACGTGCTGATGGAAGAGATCATTGCCAACTACCACGCAAACGCGCAGGACGCGGAAGTGGTGCTGGTTGAAGGCCTGGTCCCGACCCGTAAACACCAGTTTGCCCAGTCTCTGAACTTTGAAATCGCGAAAACCCTGAACGCAGAGATCGTTTTCGTGATGTCTCAGGGCACGGATACCCCAGAGCAGCTGAAAGAGCGTATCGAACTGACGCGCAGCAGCTTTGGCGGTGCGAAAAACACCAGCATCACCGGCGTGATTGTTAACAAGCTGAACGCGCCAGTAGATGAGCAGGGCCGTACGCGTCCTGACCTGTCCGAAATTTTTGACGACTCTTCCAAAGCAAAAGTCATCAAAGTTGACCCGGCTAAGTTGCAGGATTCCAGCCCGCTGCCTGTTCTGGGCGCGGTGCCATGGAGCTTCGATCTGATTGCCACCCGTGCAATCGATATGGCGCGTCACCTGAACGCCACCGTGATCAACGAAGGCGATATCAACACCCGCCGCGTGAAGTCCGTGACCTTCTGTGCGCGCAGCATTCCGCACATGCTGGAGCACTTCCGCGCAGGTTCCCTGCTGGTGACCTCCGCAGACCGTCCGGACGTGCTGGTCGCTGCCTGCCTGGCGGCGATGAACGGCGTGGAAATCGGTGCCATTCTGCTGACCGGCGGCTACGAAATGGACGCGCGTATCAGCAAGCTGTGCGAACGTGCGTTCGCCACTGGCCTGCCAGTCTTCATGGTGAACACCAACACCTGGCAGACCTCCCTGAGCCTGCAAAGCTTCAACCTCGAAGTGCCGGTTGATGACCACGAGCGTATCGAGAAAGTTCAGGAATACGTTGCGGGCTACATCAACGCAGACTGGATCGAATCCCTGACGGCGACTTCCGAGCGCAGCCGTCGTCTGTCTCCTCCAGCCTTCCGTTACCAGCTGACCGAGCTGGCGCGTAAAGCGGGCAAACGCGTGGTTCTGCCAGAAGGCGACGAACCACGTACCGTTAAAGCGGCGGCCATCTGTGCAGAGCGCGGTATCGCGACCTGTGTGCTGCTGGGTAACCCGGATGAGATCAACCGCGTTGCGGCGTCTCAGGGCGTTGAGCTGGGCGCGGGCATCGAAATCGTTGATCCTGACGTGGTCCGTGAAAGCTACGTTGCCCGTCTGGTTGAGCTGCGTAAGAACAAAGGCATGACCGAAGCCGTTGCGCGCGAGCAGCTGGAAGACAACGTGGTGCTGGGTACGCTGATGCTGGAGCAGGACGAAGTTGACGGTCTGGTTTCCGGTGCGGTTCACACCACCGCGAACACCATCCGCCCACCGTTGCAGCTGATCAAAACCGCACCGGGCAGCTCTCTGGTCTCCTCCGTGTTCTTCATGCTGCTGCCTGAACAGGTTTACGTTTACGGCGACTGCGCGATCAACCCGGACCCAACCGCAGAGCAGCTGGCAGAAATCGCTATCCAGTCTGCGGACTCCGCGATTGCCTTTGGTATCGAACCACGCGTCGCGATGCTCTCCTACTCCACCGGCACCTCTGGTGCAGGTAGTGACGTAGAGAAAGTCCGTGAAGCAACCCGCATTGCACAGGAAAAACGTCCGGATCTGATGATCGACGGCCCGCTCCAGTACGATGCCGCGGTAATGGCTGACGTGGCGAAATCCAAAGCGCCGAACTCGCCGGTTGCAGGTCGCGCTACCGTGTTCATCTTCCCGGATCTGAACACCGGTAACACCACCTATAAAGCGGTACAGCGTTCAGCAGACCTGATCTCCATCGGGCCAATGCTGCAAGGCATGCGCAAACCTGTGAACGACCTGTCCCGTGGTGCGCTGGTTGACGATATCGTCTACACCATCGCGCTGACGGCGATTCAGTCTTCCCAGCAGCAGTAATTGTAAGGTCTTGCCGGATGGCGCTTCGCTTATCCGGCCTACAGGACCGTAGGCCCGGTAAGCGCGAGCGCCACCGGGCAACAAAAAGGCGACCACAAATGGTCGCCTTTTTTATTACAGCAACTCTCGCGCCGCCGACACAATGTCATGTGCCGTCAGGCCATACTCCTTTTGCAAGAAGTCCTGCGTACCCACCTGACCATACCGTTCCTTCACCCCCACCCGACGCAGGGGCACCGGACAGGTTTCCACCAGCACTTCCGCCACCGCCGACCCCAGCCCGTTGTGAATGCTGTGGTTTTCGCAGGTCACAATACGCCCGGTTTTCTCGGCATAGTTTTTCACCAGCATCCGATCGATGGGCTTCAGGGTAAACATGTCGATGACCGCTGCGCTTACCCCCTCCTGCTCCAGCTGGCGCGCCGCCTCCAGCGCTTCCGCCACCATAATGCCGTTAGCAATCAGGGTAATATCGGTTCCCTCGCGCAGCACGTTGCCCTTGCCGATGGTGAAGGTTGACCCCGGGGCATACACGCTCGGGGCCTGTTTACGGATGGTCCGCACCCAGTAAAAGCCTTCCAGGTCGATAAGCTGACGCAGCACATCTTCGAACATCACCGCATCGGTCACCTCCAGCACGACTGAATGCGCCAGACCGCGCACGATGCCCATGTCCTCGAACGACATATGCGTCCCGCCGTTGTGGCAGGCCGTCACGCCCGCATCCGAGGCAATAACCTTCACGTTATTGCGCTGGTAGTCCAGGGACATAAACAGCTGGTCGAAGCAGCGACGGCTGGCAAAAGCGGTAAAGGTATGGACGAACGGCTTACGTCCGGTGAGCGACAGCCCGGCGGCCGTCCCAATCACGTTGGCCTCCATAATGCCGCAGTTGATGACGTGCTGTGGATAATCACGCGCTACGCCGTCCATCGCCATCGAACTCATCAGATCCGCTTCGAGCGCAATGATCTCGCTCCCGGCCTCAATCTGTTTTGCCACAAAACCCGCGTAGACCTTACGCATCTCAACGGCATCTTTCTGTCCTGTCGGTGCAACCTTAATCATGTGAAGCCTCCAGTTGGCGAATCGTCTCGTTGAGCGCCGCTTTGCTCTCCTCGGTTAATCGCAGGTGGTGCGAGTTGCTGAGCTGTTCCAGGTATGGCACCCCCTGCCCTTTGATGCTGTCGAGGATCACCACCCGCGGACGCGCATCGGCCGCAGGGATCGGCGCGGTCACCTCCAGCAGCGCCGGAATGTCATCCCCTTTCACCGTCACCACGTCAAAACCAAAGGCGCGGAATTTGCCTTCCAGGTCGAAGGCGCTGATGATTTCGTCCAGCTCGCCGTCGAGCTGCTGTTTGTTCCAGTCCACGAATACCGTCAGATTGTTCAGTCGATGGTGAGCGATAAACTGGAAGGCTTCCCAGCACTGTCCTTCATTCAGTTCTCCGTCGCCAACGATGCAAAACACCCGGTTTGGCCTTCCTGCCAGCTTGTGCGACAGCGCCATGCCGCCAGCGATGGAGATCCCCTGCCCCAGTGATCCGGTGGTGGCATCCACGCCGCGTGTTTTCAGGCGATCCGGGTGACTTGGCAGACGCGTCCCGTTCTGGTTCAGCGTACTCAGCTCTTCAATTGGGAAGTAGCCCTTAATCGCCAGCGTGCTGTACAGCGCCGGCCCCGCATGGCCTTTCGACAGCACAAAGTAATCGCGCTCTGGCCAGTCCGGATCGGCCGGGTCAATTTTCATTACCGCGCCGTACAGAACGGCCAGCGTTTCAACGACTGACATGCTGCCGCCGTAGTGACCAAAACCCAGCTGCGTAAGGGATTTCAGCGTCTCAAGGCGGATCTGACGCGCCAGTTCGGTTATTTCATTCTCATTCATGATTTGGCTCCGGGGTTTTCCTGCGCGTTACCGCTGGCAGGTTTGTTTTTAGCGAAGACGTTGTAGGCCACCAGCAGCGCGAACAACACAACAACCAGTCCGGTGATGGCAAGCGGCGACAGGAAGCGTGCCAGGTTGCCCAGCACAATCCCGACCGCACCAAAATCAGCGTCCGAGAAGGTCGTATTCGCAAAGCCAATTGCGCCCAGAACAGGCAGCAGCAGGACCGGGAGGAAGGTGATCAGCAGGCCGTTAGCAAACGCGCCAATCATCGCCCCGCGACGTCCGCCGGTGGCGTTACCAAACACGCCTGCCGTTGCGCCGGTGAAGAAGTGCGGCACGACGCCCGGGAGGATCAGCACCCAGCTAAACTGACCGCAGATGAACAAGCCCACAATCCCGCCGAGGAAGCTAAACAGGAAGCCAATCAGTACCGCGTTTGGCGCATACGGGTAAACCACCGGGCAGTCCAGCGCAGGCCGCGCATTGGGCACCAGTTTTTCCGAGAAGCCGGTAAAGGCCGGGACGATTTCCGCCAGAATCAGGCGCACGCCCTGCAAGATGATGAACACGCCTGCCGCGAAGGTGATGGCCATAATGATGGCGTACACCAGGTAGTTCTGGCCGCCGCTGAAGGTGGCCTCCACGTACTCACGTCCGGCGCTCACCGCCATGATCAGGTAGATAATCATCATGGTCAGGGAGATGGAGATTGAACTGTCACGCAGGAAGCTAAGGTTCTTCGGCAGGTTCATCTCTTCGGTGGAGCGCGAGCCTTTGCCAACCTTGCTGCCAATCCAGCCGGACAGCACGTAGCCCAGCGTGCCGAAATGACCGAAGGCGATCTCATCGTTGCCGGTAATACGCTTCATATAGCGCTGCGCAATCGCCGGGAAGAAGGCCATAATCAGGCCGAGGATCAACGAACCGGTAAAGACCAGCCCGACCCCCTCGAAACCTGCAACCGTCAGGATCACGCCAATCATGCATGCCATGTAGAAGGTGTGATGCCCGGTCAGGAAGATGTATTTCAGGCGGGTAAAGCGCGCAACAATAATATTCGCCACCATCCCGAAGGCCATAATGAGCGCGGTGGAAGCGCCATATTTTTCCAGGGCAATCGACACAATAGCTTCATTGTTGGGAATAATGCCCTGAATATTAAAGGCGTGCTCAAACATACCGCCGAGCGGATTTAAAGAGCCCACCAGCACGGTTGCGCCGCCGCCCAATACAATAAAGCCGAGAATGGTTTTAATTGTGCCTTTTACCACATCCGAAAAGGCTTTTTTCTGCGCCACCAGACCAATCAGGGCAATTAACCCGACCAGTACTGAAGGGACTTTTAAAATATCAACAACGAAATTCAGCGTTTCAAGGATAAACATATCCACCTCGCCTTATCAGGATTATTGTCTTTCGAACCAGGCGCGCAGCTGCGCTTCGAGTTCGTTGATATCGATGATATTGTTGATCACCACCAGCTGGCTTTCCGGCACGCTGGCGCTGGCGGCAATGTCTTTCGCCATTACAAACAGGTCCGCCGCGCCCGGCGTGGCCGAGGAGAGATCGGAGTGTTCAACCTCGGCCTCAATTTCCAGTTTTTTGAGCACCTTTTTAATATTCATTTCGACCATAAAACTGCTGCCCAGGCCGGAGCCGCAAATAGCCATGATTTTCATTGTTATCCCCTTTTTTGAGTAGAGTACGCCCCATCACGCTGACGCGTAATGTTGAGATGAATCGGATTAAATTATTAAATCAGAAGCGATCGATGATGGTTTTTATCTCCTCCAGCGTGTTCGCCCGATGTAATTCAGCCATATCTTCGTCGCTGGAAAATAATTCCGCTAAGGCCGAGATCATTTCGATATGGCTATGCTTGTCCGGCGCCGCCAGCATCACAATCACATCGACGGGGTCAAACTCACCGGCACCAAAAGAGACGCCCTGTTTCAGTTTTAATAATGACAGGCCAAGTCCTTTCGCTCCTTCTTCCGGTCGCGCATGTGGCATTGCCAGCCCTGGAGCCAGCACATAGTAGGGACCTAACGTGTGGTGCTGCTCGATGATAGCCGTGACATATTCCGGCGCGATAACCTGCAAATCCAGCAGCGGTTTCGCGCACAGTTCCAGCGCCTGGGGCCAGCTTTCAACGCTATCCTGTAGGATGATGGTTGTATCATATATCCACTTTTTGAGCATTTTTCACTCCCGCTAAAGACCAGACATGGGCAAACTCTATTCAACCCATCAATCAATGACTGCGATCGCGATCACAAAGATAGCGCTACCAACGACTAACATGCAGAACTGTGATAGCGCTATCAAATTGCTATCATGGTGCGAAATCACAGCAAAAAAAGGGATTTAAGGCGTATACTGCCTGTCACGTAAAATGAAGGATGAAACTGAATCGCGTCCTGTCAGCAGGAAGATGTATGTCTTTAACCCGAAAACGGCGCAGTACCGGAAAAGTAACGCTCGCGGATGTCGCACAGCTTGCCGGCGTAGGCACGATGACTGTTTCCCGTGCCCTCCGCACGCCCGAACAGGTTTCCGATAAACTGCGTGAAAAAATTGAAGCCGCGGTGCAGGAGCTGGGTTATATGCCCAATCTTGCCGCCAGCGCACTGGCATCGGCGTCGTCATGGACGATTGCGATGGTTGTTCCCAATCTTTCCGAAGCTGGCTGTTCCGAGATGTTCGCCGGGCTACAGCAGGTGCTCCAGCCAGCCGGATATCAGATCATGCTGGCGGAATCTCAGCATCGTCTTGAACAGGAAGAGAAACTGCTTGAAACGCTGCTGGCCTCGAATATCGCCGCGGCGATACTGCTCAGCGTTGAGCACTCCGATACTGTGCGACACTGGCTGAAAAACGCCTCTATCCCGGTGATGGAAATGGGTGCAATGCGTGCCGATCCGATTGATATGAATATCGGGATTGATAACGTCGCCGCCATGTATGAACTTACCGAGATGGTGATTCAGCGTGGCTACCAGAATATCGGCCTGCTGTGCGCTAACCAGGAGCAGTGGATTTTTCAGCAGCACTTGCAGGGCTGGTACAAGGCGATGCTGCGCCACCACCTGTCGCCAAACAGAGTGATTAATGCCGCCATGCCGCCGAACTTCTCCACCGGTGCGGCACAATTGCCAGAGTTCCTGCTGGCGTGGCCGGAGCTGGATGCGCTGGTGTGCGTGTCAGATGAACTGGCCTGCGGCGCGCTGTATGAGTGCCAGCGTCGGCGCATCAAAGTGCCGGACGATTTAGCGGTCGTGGGCTTTGGCGACAGCGACGTCAGCCGCGTCTGTCAGCCGCCGCTGACGACGATGGCAGTACCGCATCGCAAGATTGGGATTGAAGCCGGGAAAGCGTTACTGGAACGTCTGAATGACGGAGACTGGCGCGACCATAAACCCATCGCGTCCAGCCTGTGTCTGCGGGAAAGCTGTTAAGGCTTACTCAGCCTCTTCCTCTTTTTCCGCCTTATTTTCCGGTTTAGCGGATTCGTTTTTGGCGTTGCGGGTCATCCACAGCGCCAGTGCTTTAAGGGAATCCGGCGTGAACTCGTCGCAACGCGCGGTGATCTCTTCCGGCGTCATCCAGCACACTTCGCTCACTTCCTCTTCCTGCAAGGCGAAAGGCCCGTGGGAAACGCAGCTGAACAGCCCGCCCCAGACGCGACAATGCTCATCTTCGAAATAAAACTGCCCGTGCTCGGCAAACGGCACGCCAGCGATACCTAACTCTTCTTCCGCTTCACGACGCGCGGAATCCAGCAATACTTCATCGGCCTGCACAACGCCACCCGCTGTGGCATCCAGCATACCAGGAAGAAAATCTTTGGTGTCGGTGCGACGCTGGACCAGAATCTTGCCCATGCCGTCATGAACAACGATGTACGTCGCGCGGTGACGCAGACGCTCCGCACGCATTTGTTCGCGGCTGGCCTGCGCGATCACTTCATTCTCTTCGCTGACAATGTCAACCCACTCAGTACTTGCCAAATGATTCTGCTCCACCATCGGGAAACCTTCTCGTCTAAGCGCTCTTTCGGCGCGTTTGCAGTTGTGGTGTAACTTACGGATTAATCGCTATCTGCGCAATAACTTGCTGATCATTAAGTGCGATAACGCTTAATGTCCCGTCTTCATACATGCCGTAGCTTGCCGGGTTGCCGCCTTTAGGAATGCTAACAGACCCGGGGTTAAAGTGATAAAACGCCCCGCGTTTTTCCGCCACCGGAATATGAGTATGACCATAAACCAGGACATCGCCAGCGGCGAGTGACGGCAGGTTATTGGGGCCGAACAGGTGCCCGTGGGTCAGGAACAAACGGCTGTTTTCCATCAACACCTGTTGCCAGGGAGCGGTGATGGGAAAATGCAGCAGCATCTGGTCAACTTCGCTGTCGCAGTTGCCGCGAACGGCGATAATGCGCGAGGCAAAATGATTAAGTTTTTCCGCCACCTGCGCGGGAGCATAGCCTTCCGGCAACGCATTGCGTGGGCCGTGGTTTAACACGTCGCCCAGGATCACCAGCCATTGCGCCCCGCTTTGGGCGAACAGAGAAAGCACGCGTTCGGTCGCGGGCAGCGATCCATGAATATCCGACGCAAACATCAGTTTCATCAGTTACTCCTCGGGAATTCAGACTGCCCCTATCATACCTCAAGCGCCCCGTCTTATCAGCCCGCGCGCTTAGCAGAGAGTGCCAGGTAGCGCTGTACCGACGCGCGTTGCCACTGGAATGTGGCGTAATCCACCAGCAGCTGTGGGACGTCATCGCCGTTGAGGATCAGGCGATTGAGCATCAGCGCCAGATCGGTGTCGGCAATACACCACTCGCCAAACAGGTTGGGGTTACCCTGCGCCAGCAGCGATGACGCGGTTTCAATCAGCTTCCGGGCGCTGGATAAGCCCGCCTCGCTGAGGGCGGGCTTTTTGACGCCAGCGAACACCACGTCCGTGGAGCGTTCTGTGCGAATCGGCACCAGGTCGCTACGCAGCCACGCCTGGATCTGGCGGGCGCGGGCGCGCTTTTGCAGATCGTGAGGATAGATGCGTTCCCACTCTGGCGGGGCAAAGCGGTCCTCAAGGTACTCGTCAATCGCCGAGGATTCACTCAACTCAAAACCGTCAATCTCCAGCACAGGGACACGGCGGGTGAGCGCGTAGCCCTGCCACTGAGGCTTCAGATGTTCGCCGCTGTCCAGGTCAACGGTTTTCAGACTAAAAGTAAGCCCCTTTTCTGCCAGCGCCACATAAACGCTCATGACATAAGGAGAAAAAAAGTTCGCATCGGACCACAACGTTATTACAGGCTGACTCATAACATCCTCATCGGCTGATCGGTTTTCACTCAACATATAATCTCTTTGCCTCGCTGTCACTTGATGAAAACTCACGATTTACAACAAGCACCTATACTGATTTTTCATGGCAACACTATTCGCACTGACAGGAGTTGAGAATGATAGATCTCTATTATGCCCCCACCCCTAATGGCCATAAGATCACCCTTTTTCTTGAAGAAGCCGAAGTGGACTACCGGATCATTCGCGTTGATATCAGTAAAGGCGACCAGTTCCGCCCCGTTTTTCTGGCCATATCGCCCAACAATAAAATTCCGGCCATCATTGATAACCTGCCCTCTGACGGCGGCAAACCGTTAAGCCTGTTTGAGTCTGGAGAGATTTTGCTCTATCTGGCAGAGAAAACCGGCAAGCTCCTGAGCGGTGAGTTGCGCGAGCGTCATCACACGCTGCAATGGTTATTCTGGCAGTCGAGCGGCCTGGGGCCAATGCTGGGGCAGAATCATCACTTTACCGCCTATGCGCCGCAGACGATCCCTTACGCCATTGAGCGATATCAGGTCGAAACCCAGCGCCTGTACGGGGTCCTGAACCGTCGGCTGGAAAAATCACCGTGGCTGGGAGGTGAGCATTACAGCATCGCAGATATCGCCTGCTGGCCGTGGATCAACACCCATGAACGCCACCGGATCGATCTGGCCACTTATCCGGCGGTGAACAACTGGTTTGAGCGCATCCGGACCCGCCCGGCCACCGAACGCGCCATGCAAAAAATCCATCAGATTTGAGCCTGCGCCCCGTTGGGTGCAGGTGTTCTCCTCATGTATGATGAGGTGAAAATACTGACACGGAGAAGACCTGCAATGTCCCAGCATGACGCTATTATTCGCATAAAAAACTTACGCTTACGCACGTTCATTGGTATCAAAGAGGAGGAAATCGCGAATCGCCAGGATATCGTGGTGAATGTAGTGATCCACTACCCGGCAGACAAGGCGCGCGCCAGCGAAGACATCAATGACGCGCTGAACTATCGCACGATCACCAAAAGCATCATCCAGTACGTTGAGAACAACCGTTTTGCGCTACTGGAAAAATTAACTCAGGATGTGCTCGACATCGCACGCGAACACCACTGGGTCACTTATGCTGAAGTGGAGATCGATAAACTTCACGCCCTGCGCTACGCCGACTCCGTCTCCATGACGTTAAGCTGGCAGCGCCAGGCGTAAACCTGGAGGTTGTATGAAGATCCTGCTCACCGGCGGTACGGGCCTGATTGGTCGCCATCTCATTCCACGCTTACAGGCGTTGCATCATGACATTACCGTGGTCACGCGCAGCCCGGAGAAAGCGCGCCAGGTGCTGGGCGCCGGCGTTGAGATCTGGAAAGGCCTGGCTGAACGGCAGGATCTGAACGGCTTTGACGCCGTCATCAACCTTGCTGGCGAACCTATCGCCGATAAACGCTGGACCGAGGAGCAAAAACAGCGTTTATGCAGCAGCCGCTGGAACATGACCGAAAGGCTGGTTGAGCTGATTCGCAACAGCGAGACGCCGCCGTCGGTGCTGATTTCCGGCTCTGCTACAGGCTACTATGGCGATCTCGGTGAAGTGGTGGTGACCGAAGAGGAGCCGCCGCACAACGAGTTTACCCATAAACTCTGCGCCCAGTGGGAGCGCATCGCCTGCGCGGCGCAGAGCGATCGTACCCGCGTCTGCCTGCTGCGCACCGGCGTGGTGCTTGCGCCGAAGGGCGGTATTCTCGGTAAAATGCTGCCGCCGTTTAAAATGGGGCTTGGCGGGCCCATCGGCAACGGTCGTCAGTATCTGGCGTGGATCCATATCGACGATATGGTCAACGGCATTCTCTGGCTTCTGGATAACGACCTGCGCGGGCCGTTTAACATGGTGTCTCCTTACCCCGTACGTAATGAACAGTTTGCTCACGCCCTGGGCCATGCCCTGCATCGCCCGACGGTGCTGCGCGTGCCTGCGACGGCGATTCGTCTGCTGATGGGTGAGTCTTCGGTGCTGGTGCTGGGCGGGCAGCGCGCGCTGCCAAAACGGCTGGAAGCGGCCGGGTTTACGTTCCGCTGGTATGACCTGGAAGAGGCGCTGGGGGATGTGGTGCAGTGAATATGTTAGAGTTATACGCCATGTCTGGATGATATGGCGTAACTATGGCAACCATCACCACAACCCGGCTTCACCTCACCCCTTTCGAACCTTCTGACTGGGCGTTCTTCCGCACTCTGCGCGAAGACCCCGCCATCATGCGCTATATGGCCGCTATCACGCCGGAAAAAGAGACCCGCCGCGTATTTGCCGCGCGCCTGATGGCGGAGCATGTCTTTGTGATCCGTTTCCAGGATGATAATACGCCGCTGGGTGATATCGGCCTGCAAATCAGCCCGGCGAACCGTGAAGAGGCGGATATTGGCTACACGGTTGTGCCTGCCGCGCAGGGAAAAGGCATTGCCAGCGAGGCGCTGCGCGCGGTGTGTGAGTATGCATTTAACCAGACGGGCGTGAAGGCGATAAACGCGTACGTGCTGGCGGATAACGTCGGGTCGGTGCGGGTCCTTGAGAAAGCGGGTTTTGTGCGCACGCAGGTGCTGGAAAAGGCGTACGAGATTAACGGCGTACGGTACGACGACTGGGTGTATCGGCTGGAGTGTTGAATGCCGGGCGGCACTGCGTTTGCCCGGCCTACGGGGTTTGTAGGCCCGGTAAGCGAAGCGCCACCGGGCAATTGGGCGGCTCTGCGGCCTGATGCCCTCACCCCGACCCTCTCCCACAGGGAGAGGGAGAAAGGCCAAACCTACTTCAACGAGCCTTTCAGGAACTGCTGCAAACGCGGGCTTTGCGGGTTCGCCAGCACCTCGTCCGGATGCCCCTGCTCTTCTATCTTGCCCTGATGCAGGAAGATAACGTGGTTAGAAACGTTACGGGCGAAGCCCATCTCGTGCGTCACCACCACCATCGTTTTGCCCTCTTCCGCCAGCTTTTGCATGATGCGCAGCACTTCGCCAACGAGTTCAGGATCCAGCGCGGAAGTCGGTTCGTCAAACAGCAACACTTCCGGCTCCATCGCCAGCGCACGGGCGATGGAAACACGCTGCTGCTGCCCCCCTGACAGGTGCACCGGATATTTGATCTGCTGCCGCTCGTCGATACCCACTTTCGCCAGGTATTTGACCGCACGCTCGCGGGCTTCCTGCTTGCTTAAGCCGAGCACCTGAACCGGCGCTTCCATCACGTTCTCCAGCACCGTCATGTGGCTCCAGAGGTTGAAGTGCTGGAACACCATCGTCAGGCGTGTGCGCAGCAGGCGCAGCTGGTTTTTATCCGCCACTTTAAGCTGGCCGTCTTTATCACGGACCATATTAATGTTCTGTCCGCTTACCACAATCGATCCTTCGCTCGGCTTTTCGAGGAAGTTGATGCAGCGCAGGAAGGTACTTTTACCCGAACCTGATGAGCCGATAATACTGATCACGTCGCCCGCGTTAGCCTCCAGCGACACCCCTTTCAGCACTTCATGTTCGCCGTAGCGCTTGTGCAAATCAATTACGTTTAATTTGTTCTCAGCCATCATAAATTCTCAGTGCGTCGACGGTTTTATATGCTGCAACCAGCGTTTTTCAGCCTTACGGAACAGGCTGATCAGGACGTAAGAAATGATCAAATAGAGCACTGCCGCAATGCCAAACGCCGTAAACGGCTGGTAGGTGGCAGAGTTAATATCGCGGGCAATCTTTAACAGATCCGGTACCGTGGCGGTAAACGCCAGTGCCGTCGAATGCAGCATTAAAATCACTTCGTTGCTGTAGGCCGGCAGCGCAATACGCAGCGCCGAAGGCAGAATAATACAGCGGTAGAGCTTCACGGACGAGAAGCCGTACGCGCGCGCCGCCTCGATCTCACCGTGCGGCACAGACCGGATGGCCCCGGCGAAGATCTCGGTGGTATAGGCGCAAGTATTGAGGGTCAGCGCCAGCACCGTACAGTTCAGACCGCTGCGGAAGAACGCGTTCAGCATCTCGGTGCCTTTCACGATCTCCAGCGTGTACATCCCGGAATAGAACACCAGCAGCTGCACGTACAGCGGCGTACCGCGAAACACGTAGGTGAACAGCCAGATCGGGAACTGGATAAATTTATTGTTCGACACGCGGCCAATGGCGAGAAACACCGCCAGAATGCCGCCCATTACCACCGAGGAGATCAGCAGCCACAGCGTGATCGCCACGCCAGTAAAGCGGTAGCCATCCGTCCACAGCAGGGATTTCCAGTACTCCTGAATAATCTCAATCACAGGTCAGCCCTCTTCACACCCACGGAGTAGCGACGTTCGAGCAGAAGCAGCACACCATTGGAGACGGTCGTAAAGACCAGATAAATTACGCCGCAAACCACCGCAAAATAGAACGGTTCCCAGGTGCTTTTACCCGCCAGCTGCGTGGCCTTCACCACATCTTCCAGACCCAGCAGGGAGACCAGCGCCGTAGCCTTGAGAATAACCTGCCAGTTGTTACCGATGCCCGGCAGCGCGTAGCGCATCATGGCCGGGAACATGATCCGGCGAAACGTTTGTGAGGAGGTAAAACCGTAGGCGGTCGCCGCTTCAATATGCCCTTTCGGCACGGCCATGTAAGCGCCGCGGAAAGTCTCAGTGAAATAGGCACCGTAGATAAAACCAAGGGTAATAATACCGGCCACCATCGGGTCGATATCGATCTGCTCCATGCCGATGGCATCCGTCACGCCGTTAAGTGCGATTTGCAGGCCGTAAAAGATCAGCAGCATCAGCACCAGGTCAGGCACGCCGCGAATCAGCGTGGTATAGCCTTCAAATATCAGCGCCAGCGGTCTGTTGGCGGATAATTTTGCCCCCGCGCCCGCCAGGCCTATCAGCACCGCCAGCACCACGGAGCTGATAGCCAGCTCAAGGGTGACAAGCGCGCCCTGTAAAATAACGCCAGAAAATCCGTACAGCATACCGCGTGCCCTGTCGTCTCGTGAGTGGTGGAACCGTGTCTTTTCCCCTCCCGCAACGGGAGGGGCCGCACGTTATCAGACGGGGCGATTAGCCGCCGTAAACGTTAAAATCGAAGTACTTTTTAGCCAGCTTGTCATAGGTGCCGTCCGCGCGCATCTCGGCGAACGCTTTGTTCAGGGCTTCACGCAGTTCGTTGTCTTCTTTACGCAGTCCCATACCGGTACCGACGCCAAAGAGTTTTTCGTCCTTAATGGACGGACCGCCGAACTTGTAATCTTTACCCACAGGCTGTTTCAGGAAGCCTTCGCTTGCCGCCACTTCATCCTGGAATGCCGCGTCAATACGGCCTGCCGTGAGGTCTGCGTAGATGTTTTCCTGGCCCTGGTAAGAGACAATTTCAATCCCCTTTGGCGCCCAGTGCTCGTTGCCGTAGGTTTCCTGCGTCGTACCCTGCAACACGCCCACGCGTTTGCCTTTCAGAGATTCAAGGGTTGGCTGAATGTCAGAGGATTTCGCCACCACCAGACGGGAATCTGCCGCGTAGAGTTTGTCCGTAAAGGCAATCTCCTGCTGACGTTTCTCTGTGATGGACAGGGAGGACATGATCACGTCAATTTTCTTCGCTTTCAGGGACGGGATCAGCGCATCCAGCGGGTTTTCAACGTAGGTACATTGCGCTTTAATGCGTTTGCACAGCTCGTTAGCCAGATCGATGTCAAAACCGACCAGTTCCCCCTTCGCATTCTTCGATTCGAAAGGTGCATAGGTTGGGTCAGTTCCAATACGAATTTTCTGCGGAATTGCTGCGAATGCCGCGGTGGCGCTGGAAAAAGCCAGTACCATAGAAAGTGACAACACCAGTTTTTTCATATCTGTCCTCAACAAACTGTCTTAATACGAGATTTTTACGACGACGGGGTGTTGTTAATGTGCCATTAATCCCCTCATTCAGGCAAAGATTAATGCCTTTGAACGGGAATTTTTGCATTTTAAATGCTTAACTATGCACACAGCGATCCAGTATGGTGCATGCATTGCACCATACTGGAACATAACCCTGCCGGGATGCACCACTTCAGTGCATCTCATTCAGGCATTAATCACCGTAGACGTTGAAATCGAAGTATTTCTTCGCCAGTTTGTCGTAGGTACCGTCTTTACGCAGCTCATTAAACGCTTTGTCGAAGGCGGCTTTCAGCTCGGTATCATCCTTACGCAGGCCAATACCGGTACCGTCGCCAAAGTATTTTTTGTCTTTTACCGACGGGCCAGCAAAGGCGTACTCTTTACCCGCAGGCTGTTTCAGGAAGCCTTCGCTCGCGGCGACTTCATCCTGAAACGCGGCATCCAGACGGCCTGCCGCCAGGTCAGAGTAGATCAGATCCTGGTTCTGGTAAGCCACCACATCGACGCCCTTCTCGCGCCAGTTAGCATTGGCGTAACCTTCCTGGGTCGAGCCCTGAAGCACGCCAACATGTTTGCCTTTCAGCGAGTCGATGGTCGGCTGGATTGGCGAGCCTTTCGCGGCAATCAGACGTGAGTCGGCAGCGTAGAGCTTCTCAGAGAAGGCGATCTCCTGCTGACGTTTTTCCGTGATGGAGAGAGAAGAGATAATGGCATCAATTTTCTTGGCTTTCAGCGACGGGATCAGCGCGTCAAAGTCACTGCCCACCCATGTGCATTTCACTTCCATGCGTTTGCACATCTCATTTCCCAGATCGATATCAAACCCCACGAAATCGCCTTTCGCATCCTTGGAGGAGAATGGCGCGTAGGTTGCGTCTGTACCGATACGAACTGTCTGTGGAAGCGCTGCATAGCTACTTGCTGCTGCACTCAAGCCCACGAGCAAAGACAGAGCCAGAACCGTCTTCTTCATACATTTACCCTCAAGAACCGTGATTTTATTATGGTTTATGTTGTGTGTTGTGTTGCAGGCTGCTCTTGCAGGTCTTATGCCACATTGTCGTCGGGTTAAAACTACGACGTTAAATATGTTAATAAAACGTTGCGATACTGCCTTAATGGTGAAAGATAGCAGGTCTGCCGAACGAACCGGAAAGAGAAAAAGGGAAAAAGCGAATTAAATGTCGAGGATATGATCGCGGTTGCAGTTTTGCCCTGAAACAGGGCAAATTGTCTTTTCATGCACCTTGTTTGTGCACAGCTTCACGCCCCCTGCCAGCGGGTAAAGAGATCTTCCGGCAGGTCGATATCGAACTGATCCAGTACGCGGTTAACGGTCTGGTTGATGACATCGTCCAGCGTTTGCGGACGATGATAGAACGCGGGGACCGGCGGCATAATCACGGCCCCCAGTTCGGCTGCCTGCGTCATTAAACGCAGATGTCCCAGATGCAGCGGCGTTTCCCGCACGCAGAGCACCAGAGGACGACGCTCTTTCAGCACCACATCCGCTGCACGCGTCACCAGCGTGTCGGTATAGCTGTTTACAATGCCGGAAAGGGTTTTAATCGAACAGGGCAAAATAACCATGCCGGCCGTTTTAAACGAGCCCGAAGAGATGCTGGCGGCGATATCGCGGGCATCGTGGACAACGTCAGCCAGGGCCTGAACGTCGCGCAGGGAGAGATCGGTTTCAAGAGAGAGGGTCTGACGCGCCGCCTGGCTCATCACCAGATGGGTTTCTACGCCTGCAACGTCACGCAGCACCTGTAAAAGCCGGACGCCATAAATCGCGCCGCTGGCACCGCTGATCCCTACAATGAGTCGTTTCATGATTTTCGCCCTTGCTGATTTCAGGGCAGACTGTGCAGGATTTTACGGGGAGTTGCAAGTGAGGGCGAGCGCCCTCACCTGCATACGCATCAACCTTCGTTGTGCATCTCTAAGCTTTCGAGATCGTTTTGCAGCTGGACGGCTTTCGCATCGTCGTTACGCAGCGAATCCAGATAGTCGAGATACTGCTGGTCAACGTCTTTCGTTACGTAGATCCCATTGAATACCGAGCATTCGAACTGCTGAATATCCGGGTTCTCGGCGCGCACCGCGTCGATCAAATCGTTCAGATCCTGGAAAATCAGGCCGTCGGCACCGATGATCTGCCGAATTTCGTCTACTTCACGACCGTGAGCAATCAGCTCGTTAGCGGTTGGCATATCAATGCCATACACGTTCGGGAAGCGAATTTCCGGCGCTGCGGAGGCGAGATACACTTTCTTCGCCCCGGCCTCACGCGCCATCTCGATGATCTGCTCAGACGTCGTGCCGCGCACAATGGAGTCGTCCACCAGCAGCACGTTCTTGTCGCGGAACTCGGCACGGTTAGCGTTCAGCTTACGACGTACGGACTTACGACGCAGCTGCTGGCCCGGCATGATAAAGGTGCGGCCCACGTAGCGGTTTTTTACGAAGCCCTGACGGTACGGCTTGTCCAGAATACGGGCAATTTCCAGCGCGATATCACAGGAGGTTTCAGGGATTGGGATCACGACGTCGATGTCGAGATCGTCCCACTCGCGGGCAATCTTCTCGCCCAGCTTCGTCCCCATGTTGACGCGCGCGCTGTAAACGGAAATCTTGTCGATGAATGAGTCCGGACGCGCGAAGTAAACGTATTCGAACAGGCACGGGTTGCTCACCGGGTTGTCGGCGCACTGACGGGTAAACAGCTGGCCCTTCTCAGTAATGTAGACCGCTTCGCCTGGCGCGACATCACGCAGGAATTCGAAGCCCAGAGTGTCCAGCGCCACGCTTTCGGAGGCAACCATGTACTCGGAACGGCCATCGCCGAGGTCTCGTTTGCCGAGCACCAGCGGGCGAATGCCGTTTGGATCGCGGAAGGCCACCATGCCGTGACCGATGATCATCGCTACGCAAGCGTACGCGCCACGGATCTGGCGGTTAGTCGCGGCAACGGCGGCAAAAATGTTGTCTGCTTCCAGCGGATAATGGCGGAAGTTATCCAGTTCGCTGGCAAAGATATTGAGCAGGATTTCAGAATCAGACGTGGTGTTAATGTGGCGACGTTTCTCTTCGAACAGCTTTTTACGCAGCTCGTGGGCATTGGTCAGATTGCCATTGTGGGCAAGCGTGATGCCATACGGGGAGTTAACGTAAAAAGGCTGAGCCTCAGAGGCGCTGGAACTGCCAGCAGTAGGATAACGAACGTGACCGATCCCCATATTACCTTGCAGACGCTGCATATGGCGGGCTTCAAACACATCGTTTACCAGGCCATTCGCCTTGCGTAAACGGAAGCAGTTGTTTGCATCAATGGTGATGATACCCGCAGCATCCTGCCCACGGTGCTGAAGCACCGTTAACGCGTCATAAATCGACTGGTTTACCGGCATGAAACCGGCGATACCGACAATACCGCACATTCGTCTTTTCCTCGTTAAGCCACATCTCAGGGTTTATGCCCTGGGCAAGAAACTCGACGAGCTTTGCAGATAGTCAAAGAACCATCTGATGATGAAGCTGAACTCCGGAATGAGCTGCGATTTTTGCCAGTCTTCACTTTTGGAGAACCCGGTAAAGGTATCCAGGAAGAACAGGATCGCGGCCACAATGAGCACGCCTCGCAACGCGCCGAAACAGATCCCGAGCACCCTGTCCGTTCCTGACAGACCGGTTTTCTCGACCAGCTGGCCTATCACGTAATTGACGATAGCGCCGACAATCAGCGTCGCGATAAACAGCACCGCGATGGCGATTCCGTTTCGGACCAGTTCATCTTCAAAGCCCGTGAACCAGACAGACAGGTAAGTGTAGTAATGACTGGCAACAAAGAAAGCACAACCCCAGGTTACCAGCGATAACGCTTCACGAACAAAGCCACGGATCAGGCTAACCAGACAGGAAAAACCAATCACCGCAATGATGGCGTAATCAATCCAGACCATATGTGTCCCACGATTTAACGCCCTGTCATCCAGTTCGGGGCGAATTCTAACAGAAAAAGAAAACGTTTGCGTAGGGATTTCCTTCCCACGCGTAAATAAAAAAGGCGCTGAAAAAATGCTCAACGCCCCCGCAACTTTGACGTTTCTGTGAACGTCTGCCTCCCCCTCATCCCGGCCCTCTCCCTCAATGGAGAGGGAGCAAACCGTCCCCTCGCCCCTCTGGGGAGAGGGTCAGGGTGAGGGGATAATTTCTATCAGTTGGCGCTGTAGTTCATCACCACACCGCTCAGGCCGGAGATTTGCTTCAGCTCGCCAAGCGAACCTTTGAGCTTATCTTTAGACGCATCCGGCCCCACGAGGATACGGGTAATTTTACCCTGTACCGGCGTGGTGGGTGAAGTATAAACACGGTATCCCGCGCCGCGCAGTTTACTCACGATCTCATTGACCTTATCTGCATTTTTCAATGCACCGAGCTGAACAACATAGGCTTTTCCGGTAGGGGCCGCGTCCTGTTTTGCCGGCGGTGGCGTTTCTGAGGCGGCTGCCAGTTGCTCGGCCGCTTTATCCCGCTGCGGTTTCGGCTGCGGCTTCTCCACCGGTTTCGGCTTCTCAACAGGCTTAGGCTGTTCTACCGGCACCGGATCAATCTCGATGTTATTGTTCGTCGCCAGACGCGAAGGATCGAGCGACGGCGCGGCTGCATCACCTGCGCGCACCTCTTCCGCTGCGCCTTCTGGCGGCTGGGCAGGCAGCGCCTGCGTTGCCGCTGGCAGCATATCGGGCTCATCGCGATCGCCCGGTTTGGGTACCAGCGGAATGGCCGCAAATTCATCCTGGTAATGCTTTTTTTGCCCGTCGAGCAGTCCCGGGAGAATAATCACCCCGAGCGCGACCAGCACAATGGTTCCTGTTAAACGGTTCTGAAACTTACTCGCCACCGGTTCTCCCCGCGTCCATCACTTCCATGACATGTGCCACCGTGTGGAATGACCCACACACCAGCACGGTATCTTCTGGTTTAGCCTCCGCCATCGCGGCACGCCAGGCCGAAACCACACTGCTGTAGATTTCGCCTTTGCCGAGATGTTCCATCAACTGCTCAGCAGTCGCGCCGCGCGGCCCTTCCAGAGGAGCACAATACCAGCTATCGACCACACTCTCCATGCAGGCCAGCGTGCCGCCGATATCTTTATCATGAAGCATACCGATAACCGCCAGCACGCGCCCGGTTTTTGGTAACGATTTGAGACGTCCTGCGAGGTACGCCGCCGCATGCGGATTATGTGCAACATCCAGAATCAGACGCGGCGACTCACTCACAATCTGAAAACGTCCCGGTAACAGTGCGTTCTGAATGCCATCGCGGATCGCCTGCTCGCTTACCGCTAATCCGCTGGCGCGCAGGGCTGCCAGCGCAGTCGCCGCGTTAGGCTGTGGCACCTGCGGCAGCGGCAGATTCTCCAGCACGCCCTGCGCATCGCTGAAGCGCCAGCCGTTGTCCTGCACCTCATACTGCCAGTCCACGCCGCGACGCAGCAGACGAGCGCCCTTCTCTTTCGCTACCTCAGCAATGGTATGCGGCATGTCCGGTTCGCCTACCACGGCAGGCTTATTGGCCCGGAAAATACCGGCCTTCTCACGGCCAATGCTCTCGCGGTCCGGGCCCAGCCAGTCGGTGTGATCCAGCGCGATGCTGGTGACGACGGCGACATCCGCATCCACCATATTGGTAGCATCCAGACGCCCACCCAGCCCCACTTCCAGGATCACCACGTCCAGCTGCGCCTGCTTAAACAGCCACAGCGCCGACAGGGTGCCGTATTCGAAATAGGTTAATGAGGTTTCGCCGCGCGCCGCTTCGATAGCGGCAAACGACGCCGTATGGGCCGATTCCGCCAGCTCGGTGTTTTGCACCCGCACGCGCTCGGTATAGCGCACCAGATGCGGCGAGCTGTAAACGCCAACCTTGTACCCCGCCGCCATCAGGACAGATTCCAGCGTGCGGCAGGTAGTGCCTTTACCGTTAGTCCCGGCGACGGTAAACACGAAAGGCGCGGGTTTCAGCACGTCAAGACGCGCGGCAACCTGGCTTACGCGCTCAAGGCCCATGTCGATAGTTTTACTGTGCAGGTTTTCCAGATAAGAAAGCCACGCGGCCAGGGGCGACGTGGCTTGAGGAATGCTTTTATTTTCCATGATGCCCGGTTGTCATTAACGGTTTAGAAAGCAAAAGGGCAGCGCCATTCGGCCCTGCCCTTTTCAGTTATCAGGCCTCGGGTTCCTGATCCGGTACCACCACGCCTTCGCGCGGTTCATCCGGGTTCGGCGTCGGCAGATTCATCAGCTTCGCCAGAATGCTGGCCAGTTTCAGGCGCATTTCCGGACGGCGGACGATCATGTCGATGGCGCCCTTCTCAATGAGGAACTCACTGCGCTGGAAGCCCGGCGGCAGTTTCTCACGTACGGTTTGCTCGATAACGCGAGGACCGGCAAAGCCGATCAGCGCTTTTGGCTCAGCGATGTTCAGGTCGCCCAGCATCGCGAAGCTTGCAGAAACGCCGCCCATGGTTGGGTCGGTCAGTACCGAGATGTACGGCAGACCGCGCTCCTGCATTTTCGCCAGCGCCGCAGAGGTTTTCGCCATCTGCATCAGGGACATCAGCGCTTCCTGCATACGTGCGCCACCGGAGGCGGAGAAGCAGATCAGCGGGCAGTTGTCTTCCAGCGCCTGCTCAACGGCACGCACGAAACGCGCGCCAACCACAGAGCCCATTGAGCCGCCCATAAAGGAGAACTCAAACGCGGCGGCAACCACCGGCATCTCATGCAGGGTGCCTTTCATGACGATCAGCGCGTCTTTCTCGCCGGTCTCTTTCTGCGCAGAGGCCAGACGATCTTTGTATTTTTTGGAGTCGCGGAACTTAAGCACATCTTTTGGCTCCAGTTCGCTGCCCAGTTCTACCAGAGAACCTTCGTCCAGCAGGCTATGCAGGCGGTTACGCGCCGACATACGCATATGGTGGTCACACTTCGGACACACCTCAAGATTGCGTTCCAGCTCTGCGCGATACAGAACCTGGCCGCAGCTATCACACTTCGTCCATACCCCTTCAGGAATGCTCGCTTTACGCGTTGGGGTAATGTTGCTTTTAATTCGTTCAATCCAGCTCATTGATAACCTTTCTGCCTGAACCTGGTCGTATGCCAGTTTTGCTGTAAGAGGCGAATAATGCCATTTTTGCCTCCAACAGACCATGAATGTTGCACATTAAAACATAACAGCCCGAAACTTTGGATAAAAAAGTGGTCGAACCGCCAGCGTGCATTTACTTCGCTTGTTTTGCCGCCGCGCGTTTGTGACGAATGATTTCGATCACACCCGGCAGCACGGAAAGCACAATAATCGCTACTATCAGTAACTTAAGATTTTCCTGAACCACAGGCAGATCGCCAAACAGGTAGCCCGCATAGGTAAACAGCAGTACCCACAGCAGTGCGCCCACCACGTTATACATTGCAAAATGACGATAGGACATGTGACCCATTCCCGCTACAAACGGTGCAAATGTACGCACAATAGGCACAAAACGGGCAAGGATAATGGTCTTACCGCCATGGCGCTCATAGAACGCATGGGTCTTATCTAAATAACTGCGGCGGAAAATCTTCGAGTCCGGATTACTGAACAACCGCTCGCCAAACACCCGCCCGATGGTGTAGTTGACCGCATCACCAACAATCGCGGCGATGATCATCAGGACCACCATCAGATGGACATTCAGGTCATTCGTTGGCAGTGCGGATAACGCGCCCGCCACGAACAGCAGTGAATCTCCCGGCAGGAACGGCGTAACCACAAGGCCGGTTTCACAGAACAGAATGAGGAACAGAATGGCGTACACCCAGACGCCGTACTGCGCGACCAGCTCCGCCAGGTGAACATCAATATGCAGGATGAAATCAATCAGAAAACGTATTACGTCCATATTGTCTAAGCCCTAATTGCACCTTTGTTTAGTCCGCTAAAAACAGCGGGCCCATTGGCGGTTTTGGCAGGTCGAACCGGTCCGGATAATCCACCGAAACCAGATACAGACCTTCCGCTTTCGCCGTTGCTGCCGCAAGCGTTCTGTCCTTCGCTGCCAGCAGTTCTGCAATCCAGCTCTCCGGCTGGTGTCCGGCGCCCACTTCCATCAGGCTGCCTACAATATTCCGCACCATATGATGTACAAAGGCATTGGCTTTGATATCCACCACCACATACGCGCCATAACGACTGACGTTAATGTGCATGACGTTACGCCACGGCGTACGGGACTGACACTGCACCGCACGAAACGACGTAAAATCATTTTCTCCAATCAGACACTGCGCCGCACGCTGCATACGTTCTGCATCCAGCGGTTCATAAAAATGCGTCACGCCCTGGCTTAACACCGCCGGACGCAGGCGCTGGTTGTAGATGACATAACGGTAGCGCCGCGCCGTCGCGCTGAAACGCGCGTGAAAATCATCCGGCACAGCTTTCACCCAACGCACGGCAATGTCACCAGGTAAATTCGCATTTACACCCAGCGTCCAGGCCGCGTCTTTGCGCACGGCGGTGGTGTCAAAATGCACCACCTGCCCCGTGCCGTGAACGCCGGCATCGGTGCGGCCCGCACAGAAGACGCTTATCGGTTCATTCGCTACCTGAGAGAGCGCTTTCTCCAGCTTCTCCTGGACGCTGCGCACCTCATTCTGACGCTGCCAGCCATAGTATTTACTGCCATCGTACTCAATGCCGAGGGCAATTCTGTGGACCGGCTTTTGTTCCACATCTGACATCAGTACAGATACTCCTGCACCAGTTTTTCCGCGATTTTGACCGCCATCAGCGCGCCGCCAAAACGCACGTTGTCGGCAACGGACCAGAACTGCACCTGCTCAGGCATACCGTAATCGTTACGCACACAGCCCACAGAGAGATGCGCGCTGCCGGTGGCGTCGCCCACCTGCGTCGGGAATTCGCTCTCTTCGGACAGGACAATGTCCTCTCCGCGGCCAAACGCGTCGCGGGCTTCTTCAGCCGCCAGCGGACGCAGGGCTTCAAACCCGACCATCTGCGCGTGGCCGTAAAAGACCGGAGACTGCACGACATTCGCGGAGATCATCAGCCCGTCATCCTGCAAAATTTTGCGTGCTTCATCGACGATACGACGCTCTTCCCGCACCGAACCTTCACGATCCGGCAGCAGCGGCAGCATGTTGAACGCCAGCTGGCGGCCAAAGAAATCATCTTCGTCGATCGGGATACCGTTCAGCAGCTTCGCGCTCTGCCCTGCCAGTGCGTCTACGGCTTTTTTACCGTTAGCGGAGGCTGACAGCAGGCTGGTCACGGAAATACGCGACAGGCCACCGTCGTCGATCAGCGGCTTAAGCGCGGTCAGCAGCTGGCTGGTGAGGCTGTTCGGTACTGCAATGATGTTGCGGTTGCGGTAGTCAGCCAGCACAAACGGGTTAACGTCCGGCACCACCAGCGGCACATCCGGCTCCAGGGAGAACAGGCCGCTCAGGTCGATCACCAGACAGCCTGAACTGGTCGCTTCTTCAATGTAAGACGCCGTGGCTTCCGCCCCTGCGGCAAAAAACGCCAGCTGAGCCTGCGTCCAGTCAAACGCGGCGGCATCCTGCACCATCACGGATTTGCCGCCGAAACGCAGATGTTCTCCTGCGCTGTCGGTACGCGCCAGTGCGTAAATCTCACCCACCGGGAACTGACGCTCAGCAAGGGTTTCAAGCAGGGCTTCGCCCACGGCGCCAGTGGCACCCAAAATGGCAATGTTCCAGCCTTCAGACATGGTGGTTTACTCCAGAAATAAAAAAGCGTCCCTGCCGGAGTATCCGACAGGGAGCATTAAGAAGACATTAACGTGCCGGGTGGTGAACGGCGTTAAATCCCAGTTCATGCAGCAGCCCCGCCGCTGACGCGTCATCGCACATGACATACAGGGAAGACCACTCGCGGCGCTCAAGGTAATTTTTGCGCAGCTTGTCAAACTCACCCGAAATACCCGCCACTTTACGCAGCAGCGCGTCATCGCGGCGCACATCATACACCAAATGCACCAGTCTTTTCAGCGTTGCCTCATCCAGCGGGCCATGAAGGGTAATGCGACCAAATTCCGGGGCGGGCAGCAGCGTATCCAGCGCCACCTGCTGCGGATGGCCGATGAAGGCGCTGTAAGCCTCAAACACCTGGGTTGTGCCACGCGCTTTGCCTTCAAGGGTATAACCCGCGATATGTGCGGTACCCACGTCCACCTTATTCAGCAATGCGACGTTAAGATCCGGCTCTGGCTCCCAGACGTCGAGCACGACGCTAAGATCTTGTCCTTCGTCGAGACATGCCAGCAGCGCCGCGTTATCCACCACCGGTCCCCGGCAGGCATTTATCAGAATAGTGCCAGCCTTCAGACGGCGGATCAGCTTTTCGTCGGCCAGGTGCAGAGTCTTGTACGGCCCCTCTTTAAAGAGCGGCGTATGGAAGGTGATGACGTCGCACTCGTCGACCAGCTCATCCAGCGAGCGGAAATCCCCGTCATCGCCGTTATCCTTACGCGGCGGATCGCACAGCAGGGTGCGGATACCCCAGGCTTCCAGACGCTTTTGCAGACGTCCGCCCACGTTGCCCACCCCCACAATCCCGACGGTGCGGTCTTTCAGCGCAAAACCATCGCGCTCGGCCAGCATCAATAGCGAGGAGAAAACATATTCCACAACGGCAATAGCGTTACAGCCTGGCGCCGCGGAAAAACCAATCGCCGCCTGCTTAAGCCACTGGTCATCCACATGATCGGTCCCGGCCGTTGCCGTCCCGACAAATTTAACCCCTTTGCCGGTGAGCAGCGCCTCATTTACTTTGGTCACCGAACGCACCATCAGGGCGTCTGCATCGTCCAGTTCGCTGACCGGAATCGGGCGACCAGGGACAGCCTTAACCTCACCCAGGCGGCTGAACAGCTCACGGGCGTAAGGCATATTTTCATCAACGAGGATTTTCACGTTTGAGTACCTGTTTGAGAGGAAGTAAACCTGCCAAGTGTGCCATAATCTCGCCGCCGGGCATATATCTCCGCCCGGTTACGCAGAGTTTGACTTTAAGGATTTTTGACGATGCAGCCCATTTCAGGTACGCCTCCGCGCCCTCCGGGTGAAGGCCCCGTAACGCCCAACACGCCAGGCGAACAACCGCTCTCCACGCAGCAACGCACCGTACTGGAGCGTCTGATCACGCGTCTTATTGCGTTAACCTCACAGCAAAACGCAGAGGTGTGGGCCGGCGTTAAGCACGATTTGGGCGTCAGAAACGATGCGCCGCTACAGTCGCGCCATTTCCCTGCCGCCGAACAAAACCTGAACCAGCGTCTTACCAGCGCACAGCAGCAACATACTACCCGCCAGATTATCTCGCAGCTGACCGAGCTGTTGGGCCAGGGGAATAATCGTCAGGCGGTGAGTGATTTTATCCGTCAACAGTACGGTCATACCGCCCTGAGCCAGCTTTCGCCGGAACAGCTGAAAACCGTGTTGACCCTGCTGCAAAGCAATCAGCTTTCTATCCCGCAGCCGCAACAGCGCCCGTCTACAGAACGGCCATTGCAGCCTGCGGAGCATAATACGCTCAAGCAGATGGTCACTAAGCTGGCTGCCGCTACCGGCGAACCCACAAAGCTTATCTGGCAATCCATGCTGGAACTTTCCGGTGTGAAAGCGGGCGAGATGATCCCGGCAAAACAGTTTACCCATCTGGTCACCTGGCTCCAGGCGCGTCAGACGCTCAGCTCCCAGAGTGCCCCTACCCTGCACAGCGTACAGGCGGCGCTGAAACAACCGCTGGAACCGCACGAGTTCGATCTGATTCGGGATTACGCTCAGCAGAGCTGGCAGGCTACGCCGCAAACGGTGCTGACCACCGCGCAGGTGCAGGATGTGCTCAATCAGATCTTCGTTCGCCGCGCCGAGCGGGAAGCCGGCGTGCCGGAGGTAAGAAACATTCAGCCGATCTACAACCCGCTGTTTGCCCCCGTAGTTGATACGTTCAAAACGCTTTCTGCCCGTCCGGGATTGATGTTTATCGCGTTGGTGATTGCGCTAGCGATTTTCTGGCTGGTGGCTTAAAACTGCCGGGTGGCGGCTTCGCCTTACCCGGCCTACGGTTCGCGCGGTTGTAGGCCCGGTAAGGCGAAGCCGCCACCGGGCAAAAAACTACGACCTGCGAAACGCCACCAGCGTCACCACAATCCCCACCACCGTAGAAACTGCACCGGCGAGAAATACGGAAGGATAGCCAAACGACGTTGCAAGCAGCCCCGCCAGCGGCCCGGTGATGCCGTAAGAGATATCCTGAAACGCCGCATAGCCGCCCAGCGCCGTGCCGCGCACCTGCGGAGCCACGCGCTTCACCACTTCAACGCCAAGCGCCGGGAAGATCAGCGAGCAGCCGCAGCCGGTTAACGCCGCACCCAGCAGCGCAACGGATGCGGACGGCGCCTGCCAGAGCAGTACCAGACCCACGGTCTCAATGACAAGTGACGCCACGGCCACCTTCACGCCGCCAAAGCGATCCGGCATCCAGCCAAACAGCACGCGCATCAATACAAACGCGCCGCCAAAGGCCGTCAGCGTAAAGCCCGCCATCGCCCAGCCGCGGCTCATGAAATAGAGGGAGACAAAGGTACCAATAACCGCGAAGCCCACCCCCTGAAGCGCCAGCCCAAGCCCCGGCTGCCAGATTTGCCCCACCACGCTCCACAGCGAAGGACGCTCGCCTTTATGGGCAGGCACCTTACGCACCGAACCGTTAAACGCCCACGCCAGCAGCGGCAATACCATGGTAGTGCCTGCCAGCGCCGCAAAACCAAACTGGCTGTGGATCAGCAGCCCCAGCGGTGCGCCTGCCGCCAGCGCGCCGTAAATCGCCATCCCGTTCCAGGACATCACTTTTCCGGAACGCGCAGGTCCCACCAGCCCCATTCCCCAGGTCAGGGTGCCGGTCAGCAGCTGGCTTTCGCCAAAGCCGAGGATCAGGCGCCCTGCCACCAGCAGCGCGAATTTATACGCTGCATCTATCGGCAACAGCGCCGCCAGCAGCCAGGCTCCCCCCGCCAGCCCGCAGGCAAACATGCCCTGCAACGCCGAGCGTTTTGCGCCGTGCTGATCCGCCAGGCGACCGGCGTAGCCCCGGGTTAATACCGTCGCTAAAAACTGAATGCCCACCGCAATACCGACCATGGTGTTGCCATAGCCCAGCTCCTGGTGAACAAACAAGGGGATCACCGGCAGCGGCAGGCCAACGGTCATATAGGTCAGAAACACCGCAAAGGCGATGCGGAAAAGGGAAAGGTTCCCGGAAGGAGCGCTCTTCTCAGGGGTAACAGCCTTCATGCATAACTCCGTGTTCAGGCATAAAAAAAGGGAGCCGCGCGGCTCCCTTCTACTATACCTTCAAACGCTTACGCTTTCAGCTTACGCATCACCAGCGTGGCGTTGGTGCCGCCGAAACCGAAGCTGTTGGACATAACGGTCGTCAGCTCACGTTCGGTGGTTTCAGTCACGATGTTCAGGCCAGCCGCCTGCTCGTCCATCTCTTCGATGTTGATGCTTGGCGCGATAAAGCCGTTTTCCAGCATCAGCAGAGAGTAGATCGCTTCCTGCACGCCCGCCGCACCCAGAGAGTGACCGGTCATGGCTTTGGTTGCAGAGATAGCCGGGCTGTTGTCGCCGAACACTTCACGGATCGCACCCAGCTCTTTCACGTCGCCTACCGGCGTTGAGGTGCCGTGGGAGTTCAGGTAGTCGATTGGGGTATCAACGCCGTGCATCGCCATCTTCATGCAGCGCACCGCGCCTTCACCGGATGGAGCAACCATGTCAGCGCCGTCAGACGTTGCGCCGTAGCCCACGATCTCAGCGTAGATGTGCGCGCCACGCGCCAGCGCGTGTTCCAGCTCTTCAACCACAACCATACCGCCGCCGCCAGCGATAACAAAACCGTCGCGGTGTGCGTCATAAGTACGGGACGCTTTGTCTGGCGTTTCGTTGTATTTGGTGGACAGTGCGCCCATCGCGTCGAACTCACAGGCCATTTCCCAGCCCAGCTCTTCGCCGCCGCCAGCAAATACGATGTCCTGTTTGCCCAGCTGGATCTGCTCAACCGCATTACCGATACAGTGTGCGGAGGTCGCACATGCAGAGCTGATGGAGTAGTTCACACCGTGGATTTTGAACGGCGTTGCCAGGCACGCGGAAACCGCTGAACCCATGGCTTTGGTCACAACGTATGGACCGACCGCTTTCAGGCCGCGCGGGCTACGCATGGCGTCAGCACCGAACACCTGAGCTTTAGAGGAGCCGCCGGAGCCTGCAATCAGACCCACGCGTGGGTTGTTCTGGTAAACGTCTTCGCTCAGACCAGAATCCTTGATCGCTTCCTGCATGGAAAGATAGGCGTAGATAGAGGCATCGTTCATGAAACGAACCACTTTACGGTCAATTAAACCGGTGGTGTCCAGTTTAACGTTACCCCATACGTGGCTACGCATTCCAGAATCTTTAAACTCTTCAGAGAAAGTGATCCCGGAGCGTCCTTCACGCAGAGATGCCAGGACTTCCTGCTGGTTATTACCGATGCTGGAAACGATGCCCAGGCCAGTAATCACTGCACGTTTCATTCAATACCTCTGTAAGTCGCACTATAAAAAGTTTCGAGTCGCACAATAGCGTACACTTGTACGCCGAACAAGTCCGATCAGCGATTTTCTGTGGAAATTTGCACCGATGGGCTCACATCGCTAAGATCGTGCCACTGCCTGTCAGACGAGTAACTTACGTGAAACAAAACGCCATACAACCTGCCAACCTCGAATTCAACGCTGAGGGTACACCTGTTTCCCGAGATTTTGATGACGTCTACTTTTCTAATGATAACGGACTGGAAGAGACGCGCTATGTCTTCCTCGAAGGAAATCATCTCAGCACCCGCTTCCCTGACCATCCGCGCAGCCTGTTTGTCGTAGCGGAGAGCGGTTTCGGCACCGGGCTGAATTTTCTGACCCTCTGGCAGGCGTTCGACCAGTTTCGCGCTGCACACCCCGAGGCTACATTACAAAGATTACATTTCATCAGTTTCGAAAAATTTCCGCTTACCGCGCACGATCTGCGGCTTGCCCATCAGCGCTGGCCGGAGCTTGCCCACTGGGCGGAACAGCTTCAGGCCCAGTGGCCTCCGGCTATCGGTGGCTGTCATCGTCTGATTCTGGACGACGGACGCGTCACGCTCGACCTGTGGCTTGGCGACATTAATGACCTGACCGATAAGCTTGATGACTCCATGAATCAGAAGGTGGACGCCTGGTTCCTGGACGGTTTTGCGCCCGCCAAAAATCCGGACATGTGGAGCCCGCACCTGTTCAGCGCCATGGCGCGGCTGGCACGTCCCGGCGCGACGCTTGCCACCTTCACCTCGGCGGGCTTTGTCCGCCGTGGGTTGCAGGAGGCGGGGTTTACCATGCGGAAAACCAAAGGCTTTGGCCGCAAACGCGACATGCTGGTCGGGGTGATGGAACAGGATCTGGCAATCCCGGCGCAGGCCCCCTGGTTTGCCCGTCGCGCCAGCACCTCGCGTGAGGTCGCCATTGTAGGCGGGGGGATCGCCAGCGCCCTGCTCTCTCTGGCGCTGCTACACCGTGGCTGGCAGGTGACGCTCTACTGCGCTGACGAGGCGCCGGCGACGGGCGCATCAGGCAACCGCCAGGGCGCGCTTTATCCCTTATTAAGTTCACACGATCCGGCACTGTTCCAGTTCTTCCCGGCAGCGTTTACGTTTGCTCGCCGCCTTTACGATAGCCTGCCGGTTGCGTTCGACCACGACTGGTGCGGCGTGACGCAGCTCGGCTGGGATGAGAAAAGCCAGCAGAAAATCACACAAATGCTGTCGCTGGGTCTGCCGGAGGCCATCGCCCATGCCGTCACGGCGCAGCAGGTTGCAGAGACCGCTGGCGTCGACACCGGCTGCGGGGGTATTCAGTATCCACTCGGCGGCTGGCTGTGTCCGGCTGAACTGACTTCTGCGGCGATAGCCCTCGGGCAGTCGCGTGGGTTGACAGTGCATTATGCCCATAAGGTTCAATCGTTAAGTCGCACTACGCACTGGAAACTGCGTTTCGCTGACGGCAAAGAGGCGCAGCATGCCAGCGTTGTGCTGGCCAACGGGCATCATATCAACCAGTTTACCCAGACAGCGTCATTGCCGGTTTATCCGGTCGGCGGCCAGGTAAGCCATATTCCTGCCGCCCCCCAACTGAGCAAACTGCGTCAGGTGCTGTGTTACGACGGCTACCTGACGCCGCAAAATCCGTCCAACGGCCATCACTGCATCGGCGCCAGCTACCATCGCGGTGAAACAGATATGCAGTACAGCGAAGCGGATCAGCAGCAAAACCGCCAGCGCCTGGTCGACTGTTTCCCGAATGCGTCGTGGGCAAAAGAAGTGGATGTTGGTGAGGGTCAGGCGCGCTGCGGCGTACGCTGCGCGACCCGCGATCACCTGCCGATGGCGGGAAACGTGCCGGACTATGACGCCACGCTTGAAGTCTATCAGGATCTTGCAGACAACAAAGAAACGGCGGTAAGTGCGCCCGTTCACCCCGAGCTGTTTATGCTGGGTGGCTTAGGCTCGCGGGGATTATGCTCCGCGCCGCTGCTGGCTGAAGCGTTAGCCGCGCAAATGAGCGACGAGCCGGTTCCGCTGGACAGAGTTACGCTCGCGGGGCTGAATCCAAACCGACTGTGGGTGCGGAAATTGCTGAAGGGGAAAATGGTCAAGTAGGGTGCGGTCGAATCCCCTCACCCTGACCCTCTCCCCAAAGGGGAGAGGGAAGAGAAGGCGGCGGCTTAGCGTTTAGCCTGCTGGAACAAATTGTCCCACATGCCCAGCACTAAAGACTGGTCGCGCGGAGAGAGTTCCCCGGCCTGAATAGCGTTTTCCAGGCTGCGAGTGACTTCCGCGTGAACGGCGTCGGCAGAGTGATCGTCCCCGGCTTCCAGCGCGGCTACCGCCAGCGTCAGGTGACCACGCAGATAACCGCTGGCGAACAGCTCATCATCACTGGCGTGTTCCACCATGTCATCAATTAACGCCAGAATGCGTGATTCAAATTCTGCGATCATCTTCTTTCCTCTGTTAAAGATCTTCCGGCCACGGGAAGCATTCCGCCGTGATCTCCGGCGTGTGGTAATAATTCTGTAAAGCCTCGATCAGGCGTGCCGGACGTGCCGGGATGCCTTTCTCAAGATATTCCATCACCTGCGCATGAACGCGGCGCTGGAAGACGATACGGTCTGGCTCGAAGTCGCCTTCGAGATTGTCACAACTTACGTTGAACGGGAAACCCGCCGCTACGCAGAACAGCCATTCCAGCGCCTGAGGTTTCACCTCCACATCTTCGAACTGCCCCTGGGTGGCGGCGTCGCGCCCGTCCGGGCAGTACCAGTAACCGAAGTCCACCAGCTCGCGACGCGCTTTCCCCGCGATGCACCAGTGCGAGATCTCGTGCAAACCGCTGGCGTAAAAGCCGTGGGCAAAGATGATGCGGTTATACGGAACCTCGTCATCAGCTGGAAGATAGATCGGTTCGTCGTCGCCTTTAATCAGACGGGTATTAAAATCATCAGCAAAACAGCTATCGAAGATCTCAATCAGCTGTTCATATTTATGCGTACTGTTCATTAGTTCATCCCCAACCAGGTGAGGATCTCCTGTCCATGGCTGTCATAAAGAAGTTTGGCGCTCATCACCGCCGAGACGACAACAATCATCGGGCGGATCAGCTTTTGTCCTTTGCTTAATACCAGACGCGAGCCTGCGCGCGCGCCCAAAAACTGCCCTGCCATCATCACAAACCCGGTTGCCCAGATAACCTTGCCGCCAATGATAAACAGCAGCAGACCGCCAACGTTGGAGGTCGCGTTGAGGACTTTGGCGTGGGCGGTGGATTTGGCGAGGTTAAACCCGGCCAGCGTCACGAATGCCAGCGCGTAAAACGAGCCTGCCCCCGGGCCAAAGAAGCCATCGTAAAAACCGACGCAGCCACCGGCAATCAGCGCAAACGGCAGGCCGTGAAGACGACGCTGTCGATCTTCTTCCCCGAGCTTTGGCATCAGCAGGAAATAGAGGCCGATACAGATAACCAGCAGCGGCAGGATCTGGCGCAGAATCTCGGACTGTACGTGCTGGACCAGCAGCGCGCCCGCCGTTGAGCCAATAAACGTCATCAGGATATTGAGCTTCTGATCGGCGAGATTCACCACTTTGCGGCGAATGAAATAGAGCGACGAGGAGAGCGAACCGCCACACGCCTGGAGTTTGTTGGTGGCAAGCGCCTGGGCAGGGCTCATGCCTGCCGCCAGCAGCGCCGGAACGGTGAGCAACCCGCCGCCGCCCGCCAGGGCATCGATAAATCCGGCTAACATCGCAACAAAAAAGAGCACCACCAGCAGCAGCGGTGACACCATGAACAGATCGACGAAATTATCCATTAAAGTACATGCTCATCCAGTAGCGCCTGGCAGGAAGGCGGCAACGGAGGCGGTGTCTTCTTCTCAGGCTTAGAGGTTCCAGGCTTGGCCGGTTCAAACCAGCTTTGCAGTTCGTAACCACAACCATCGCCAGGCGGTGGCAGCGGCTGATCTTCACATTCCAGGCTGTTCGCCGGGCAGCGCAGGCGAACATGCATATGGGCACGATGCTGGAACCACGGGCGCACTTTACGCAACCAGTCGCGATCCGTTCCCGCATCCAGGCAAAGCTGCTGCTTGATGGCCGGATTAACAAAGATCCGCGTGACGTCGTTATCCTCTGCCGCCAGCTTAATCATGCTGGAAATTTCCGGCGACCATCGCGAGGCGACGACCCGTTTACCGTCGGCCGAGACCAGATCCAGCGCCTGCGGTTTCAGCAGCTGCGCTGAACTCCAGCGCGTTTTCGGCAATTGCAGGAAGATATCCACATCCAGTCCGGTCTGGTGGCTGGCGTGACCGCCGTTGAAGCGACCACCGGCAGGCATCCCCATATCGCCAATCAGCATCGTCCCCAGCCCCAGGTTATGCACCTGGTTGCCAAGACGCTGAATAAAAAGCACCAGGTCAGGATGGCCGAAATAACGGCGCTGGTCTGTGCGCATCACCTGATAGGTATCCGATTGCAGCGGAAGTTCCTGCGCGCCGACGATACACCCGTTGGAGAAAGCGCCAATGGACTGCGCGCTCCCCGCTACCGGGTGGGTGATTTTCTGCCACGGCGTAGCGGCCAGGCTTGCTCCACTGGCCAGCAGCGCCAGCAGAGCGATTGCGGTTTTTTTCATAATTACCAGCGTGGAATGGTGGTCGTCACATCCGCATTCTGCGCGCGCTGGCGCAGGAAGTGATCCATCAGCACGATCGCCAGCATCGCTTCTGCGATCGGCACCGCGCGGATCCCCACGCACGGATCGTGACGCCCTTTGGTGATCATCTCAACTTCATCGCCTGAGCGGTTAATCGTGTGGCCCGGGACGGTAATGCTGGACGTTGGCTTCAGCGCAATATTGGCAATAATTTGCTGCCCACTGCTGATGCCGCCCAGAATGCCGCCAGCATGGTTGCTCTGGAAACCCGCCTTCGTGATTTCGTCGCGGTTCTGGCTGCCGCGAAGCTTAACCACATCAAAACCGTCGCCGATTTCAACGCCTTTCACCGCGTTGATGCTCATCAGCGCGTGGGCGATATCGGCGTCGAGGCGGTCAAATACCGGCTCGCCCCAGCCAGCCGGCACACCGTCGGCCACCACGGTGACTTTCGCACCAATGGAGTCGCCCTCTTTTTTCAGGCCACGCATCAGCTCGTCCAGCGCGTCCAGCTTGTCGGCATCGGCGCAGAAGAACGGGTTAAGCTCTACCTGATCCCAGTCTTTGATTGCCAGCGGAATGTCGCCCATCTGGGTCAGACAGCCGCGGATAACGATGCCGAATTTCTGCTGGAGATATTTTTTGGCAATTGCCCCTGCCGCCACGCGCATCGCGGTCTCACGCGCGGAAGAACGTCCGCCGCCGCGATAGTCGCGAAAGCCATATTTTTGTTCGTAGGTATAGTCGGCATGACCAGGACGGAAAACGTCTTTAATTGCGCCGTAGTCCTGAGAGCGCTGATCGGTGTTTTCAATCAGCAGACCAATGCTGGTCCCGGTGGTACGGCCTTCAAAAACGCCGGAGAGAATTTTGACCTGGTCCGGCTCGCGACGCTGCGTGGTGTAGCGAGAGGTACCCGGACGCCGACGGTCAAGGTCATGCTGTAAATCGGCTTCGGTCAGTTCGATGCCTGGCGGGACGCCATCAACGATACAACCCAGTGCCAGACCGTGCGACTCGCCAAAGGTGGTCACACGGAATACCTGTCCAATACTGTTTCCTGCCATCACGGCTCCGATGTTGTTGTTTGTGTTTGAGCGTTGTGAAACGGGCCGAAGCCCGCTGGATTAATCTTTGTAAATGCTGAAGTATTCGCGTGCATCAAGCAGCTGCGCCTTGGTCAGCATAAAGACGCCGTCACCGCCGTTGTCGAACTCAAGCCAGGTGAACGGCACATCCGGATACTGCTCTATCAGATGTACCATGCTGTTGCCCACTTCACAAATCAGAACGCCGTCGTCGGTCAGATAATCCGGCGCGCAGGCCAGGATGCGGCGGGTCAGCTTCAGACCGTCAGAGCCTGACGCCAGGCCCAGCTCCGGCTCGTGACGGTACTCGTTCGGCAGATCGGACATGTCTTCGGCATCCACGTACGGCGGATTGGTGACGATCAGGTCGTATTGCAGCGTCGGCAGGTCACGGAACAGGTCTGAGCGGATAGGCGTGACGTGATGGATCAGCCCGTGCTCTTCAATGTTGTGTTCGGTGACGGCCAGCGCGTCGGTGGAGATATCGACGGCGTCCACTTCTGCTTCCGGGAAGGCGTACGCGCAGGCAATGGCGATGCAGCCGCTGCCGGTGCACATATCAAGAATGTGCTGCGGCTGATGGTTAATCAGGCCGTCAAAGTGGTTGTTGATCAGCTCGCCAATCGGCGAACGTGGCACCAGCACGCGCTCATCAACATAGAACTCATGGCCGCAGAACCAGGCTTTGTTGGTCAGGTAAGCCACCGGAATACGCTCGTTCACGCGACGGATCACGCGCTCAACGATGCGGTGTTTTTCGCTGGAGGTCAGGCGCGCGGTACGCATGTCTTCCGGAATATCCAGCGGCAGGTAGAGAGACGGCAGCACCAGTTGAACGGCCTCATCCCATGGGTTATCCGTACCGTGGCCGTACCAGATATTGGCGGCGCTGAAGCGGCTAACCGACCAGCGCAACATGTCCTGTATGGTATGCAGCTCGTTTACTGCTTCATCGACAAAAATTTTATCCACTCTTTCCTCCAGGGCATGCTCGCATAATTTTCGGCGGCTAGTTTGCCATGAAGACGGCGATAAATCAGCAATGACGCGTGTCGCTTGAGGTTAAAAAATGCGTTTAGTCGGGTACACTATCGGAAATACGAGATGAGAATGACGAATGAAAAAGAAAACATCGCTCAGCGAGGAGGATCAGGCTCTCTTCCGCCAGCTGATGACCGGGACGCGTCAAATCACGCACGACACCATTGTCCATCGCCCGCAGCGTAAAAAAGTCAGTGAGGTACCGGTCAAACGGTTGCTTCAGGAGCAGGCCGATAACAGCCACTATTTTTCAGATGAGTTTCAGCCGCTGCTCAATACTCAGGGTGCGGTGAAATATGTGCGCGAAGACGTCAGCCATTTTGAGCTGAAAAAGTTACGCCGGGGAGATTATTCGCCGGAGCTGTTCCTCGATCTGCACGGGTTAACCCAGATGCAGGCAAAACAGGAGCTGGGGGCGTTGATTGCCGCGTGTCGCCGCGAACATGTTTTCTGCGCCTGCGTAATGCACGGTCACGGCAAACATATTCTTAAGCAACAGACACCGCTGTGGCTGGCTCAGCATCCACACGTGATGGCTTTTCATCAGGCGCCAAAAGAGTACGGCGGAGATGCCGCATTGCTGGTATTGATTGAGGTGGAGGAGTGGCAGCCGCCAGAATTGCCCTGACAGGAAGGCGGGAGGCACGCTGCACCCCGCCATATCGCACGTCACGTCAGATGGCTTTTGCCATCTTCAGGTTGCACGGACTCATTTGCCAGTTAAAGACCCCTTTGCCGGTTTCGTCGAGGGTGACGTTGGCAATGGCGGACGTTGTGAACATCGGTGGCGTTTCGCCCGGGCACAGCTCAGATACCAGATAGCCGACCAGCGGCAGGTGGGAAATGACCAGTGCGGAAGCGACACCTTCATTGCACAGCGCCTGAAGGTAAGCACTGACAAGGCCAACATCGCCACACGGCGTGAGTTCAGGGAGAACATCCACGCTGGATGGCAGGTTCATACACTCCCCTACCACATCCAGCGTCTGTTCTGCCCGCAGGAACGGACTCACCAGAACGCGTTCAATGTCCACTTTTTGACCTTTAAGCCATGTCGCCATCTGACGGGATTCGTCGCAGCCACAGACGGTTAAAGGACGTACTGAGTCACTGGCGGCATCGAGTGCCGCGTCGCCGTGACGCATGATAAAAACTTGCATATTGCACCGCTTTTGTTAACCAGAATCACCGGCGTTAACTACCCGCGATTAATGCTATGAGGTAGAAAACCCGATGGCCGGGCATTGTGCCTGATCCATTCGGTGAATGAAACGCTGTTTTTTACCTCAATGGCGTAAGTATAGTCAATCTCTGTTTACAATTTCGCCAGAACAGGTCCCATCGCCTCAGGATTTACCCTTCTTTGACTTCAGTTTACGCAATCAGTTTCCCTTGCGGGCCAGAATGTCTGACCCCGTTCCGCCATCTGCAATAATTCGTCACAAGGTGTAAACCGTGGACCGTATTGCGAGGCCAGACGTTGCAGGATCGCAACCACTTCACCCGCCCCGAGGGTATCCATATACCGGAACGGGCCGCCAAGGAATGGCGGAAAACCGATACCAAACACGGCGCCGATATCGCCGTCGCGCGCGCTTTTGATCACCTGCTCACCAAAGCAGCGCGCCGCTTCATTGAGCATCATCATCACGCAGCGCTCAGCACACTGAACCGCCGACAGTTTTCCCTGACCCGTGACAGGAATAAGCGCATAAACTGAAGGGTCGACCTGTTTCTTGCTTTTACGCCCTTTCGCGGCGTAAAGATAGAAACCGCGTTCATTTTTTCTGCCTTTGCGATCGTCCTTCAAAATTGCAGAAACAAAGTTTGCAGGCGGCGCAAAACGATCGCCATAAGCCGCTTCCAGCACAGGGATAATTTTAGTCCCCGTATCAATTCCCACCTCATCCAAAAGTTGGATTGGGCCGACGGGGAAACCAAACTTCACCAGGGCGTCATCGACGTGCTCAATTTTCTCCCCTTCCGTCAGCAACCGCATCGCTTCGTTAATGTACGGCGCCAGAATGCGGTTGACGTAGAAGCCAGCTTTGTCCGCGACCACAATCGGGGTTTTGCCCTGTTTTTTCGCCAGCTTCACCACGGTGGCAATAGTCTGCGGGCTGGTTGTGGCATGCGGGATAACCTCCACCAGCGGCATTTTTTCGACAGGGCTGAAATAGTGCAGCCCTATCACCTGCTCCGGGCGCACGGCTTTCGCCGCGATGTCGCCGATTGGCAAAGACGAGGTGTTTGACGCGAAAATGGTGTGCGGCGCGCAATGCTGTTCAACGTCCGCCACCATCTGCTGCTTAAGGGCCAGATCTTCGAACACGGCTTCAATCACCAGATCGCGGTGTGCAAACCCACTGTAGTCAGTGGCGCCAGTGATCATCGAGAGGGTTTTATCGCGCTCACTGGCCTTGATATGGCGGCGCTTCACTTTGCGATCAAGGTTCTGCCAGCTGTACTGCAACGCGTGGTTGATACCCTTAGGGTTGATATCTTTGATACGTACGGGCAATTTGCCTTTACTGGCGGTGACAAATGCGATGCCGCCGCCCATCAGCCCACCACCCAGAACGCCAACGGCGCGCAGCGGAGCCGGTTCAGCTTCACTGCCCGGATCTTTTTTAACCTCCGTGCTGGCAAAGAAAATGCCGCGCAGCGCCTGCGACTGCGGCGTCATCGCCAGCTCGCCAAAGGCTTTTGCTTCCGCAGCATAACCGCTGCTGCTGCCCTGCGATAAACCGGTTTCAATCACATTAAGAATGCGCGTCGCTGCCGGATAGTTCCCTTTGGTTTTTTGCTCGGTTTTTTTACCCACCATATTGAACAGCAGCGTGCGCCCCAGCGGCCCGGCGAGGATACGCTCGCGCACCGGCAGAGGGCGTTTCGCCTGACGACCTTTCAGCGCCCGCTCAACGGCGGCTTCAAGCAAGATGGCGTGCGGAACGACCTCATCAACCAGACCCGCCTTTAACGCCTGACGGGCGCGCAGCTGTTTACCGGTTAAAATCATCTCCAGCGCCGTACTGACGCCCACCAGACGCGGCAGGCGCTGCGTGCCACCTGAACCGGGCAGCAATCCAAGCTGTACCTCCGGCAGCCCAAGTACCGTTTTCGCATCGTCGGTACAAATGCGGCTGTGACAGGCCAGCGCCAGCTCAAGCCCACCGCCCAGGCAGGGCCCGTGGATCGCAGCGACAACGGGTATCGACAGCGCATGGATCTCCGCCATGACCTGCTGCCCCTGACGCGCCAGGTCTTCTGCTTCCTGAGCGCTTTTCGCCCGGGCAATCATGTTGATATCGGCCCCGGCAATAAAGTTATCCGGCTTTGCCGAGATAAATACCAGGCCACGTATCGCTTTGTTTTCGCGGATCTGTCTGAGCATCGCACGCACCTGAACGCCAAACTCGGCCTTCAGGGTGTTCATCTTTTCGTCGGGTACATCAATGGTGATAACGGCCACGTTATCAAGGCGGACAGCCAGGTTAAATGCAGATGTCGTTTCCATTATTCAGCCTCCATAACCATTGCTGCACCCAGGCCGCCCGCCGCACAGGCGGTAACGAGACCAAAACCGCCGCCGCGACGACGCAGCTCGTGCAACGTCTGGGTTATCATTCTCGCGCCGGTCGCCGCAAACGGATGACCGTAGGCAATGGAGCCACCCAGCACGTTGAATTTACTCTGATCCACTTCGCCTGTGGCATGTGCGCGGCCCAGCACGTCGCGGGCAAAACGTTCGCTCGCCATAAGCTGCACGTTTGCCAGCGTTTGCGCGGCAAAGGCTTCATGCATATCAATCAGCGTGAGATCGGAGAGCGTCAGCCCTGCGCGATCCAGCGCCAGCGGCGTGGACCATGCCGGTCCGAGCAGCATGTCCTGCCAGACATCAATGGCGGTAAAGGCGTAGCTACGCAAATAGCCCAGCGGTGTGATGCCAAGCTCTTTTGCCCGGGATTCGGTCATCAGGATCACGGCGGCGGCACCGTCCGTCAGCGGCGTACTGTTAGCTGCGGTTACCGTACCGTGTTTACGGTCAAAGGCCGGGCGCAGCTTCGCATAATCCGCCAGCGTCGAGGTGCCACGAATGTTGTTATCTTCCGCGAGCGGTTCGCGGTAAGGCGGCACATAGGCGGTCATCACTTCGTTGGTCAGTTTGCCCTCCGACCAGGCTTTCGCTGCCAGCTGATGCGAGCGATGCGCCAGTGCATCCTGCTGTTCGCGGGTAATACCGTAGGTTTTTGCCATCTGCTCGGCAGTGTCGCCCATGCGCAGGCCGGTGGAGTATTCAGCAACGGCAGGTGGCACGGGCATGAGGTCACGCAGGCGTAAACGCGAGAAGAGTTTGAGCTTTGCACCGGTAGTGCGAGCTTTGTTGGCATCCACGAGGATGCGGGCCAGCTGTTTGCTGACGCCGATGGGCAGCACGGAGGAGGAATCCGCGCCGCCGGCGATCCCCGCGCGAATGGTCCCCGCCATCAGGCTTTCCGCCACGTTTGCCACCGCCTGGAAACTGGTGGCGCAGGCGCGGCTGACGCTGTAGGCGTCGGTATGAACATTCATGCCGGTGCCCAGCACGATTTCACGCGCGATATTGGGCGCTTCCGGCATTTGCACCACCTGGCCGAAAACCAGTTGCTCAATAACCTCTGGCGGGATCTCGCTGCGAGCCAGCATCTCCCCCACCACCATTTTTCCCAGATCGACAGCCGGTATACCGTGAAACGCGGTTGCCTGACGCGCAAACGGCGTACGTAACCCGCTGACAATGGCAATGCGGTCACCCTGTCGGGTGATAAGCGGTAATGCCTGACTCATAATACTCCCCTGTAAAAAAATTTTGCGCGCACATTAAGTGGTCTGACCTGATAATAGTCTTAACTATTTTTTTACATTGAGCCAATCGGGGAAGCGAAAAATTGCGAGCTAAGGCACAGAGAAGAAAAAGAAAATGCCCCTGCATGGCAGAGGCATTTGTGCGGTTTGTCGCCGGGTGGCGGCGTTGCCTTACCCGGCCTACACGGTCGTAGGCCCGTGCGAAAGTATTAACGCAGGCCCAGCTGGAAGATCAGCGTTTCTGCTTCGCAGGCGAACACAAAGTCGATATCCAGCTGCACGCCGCCTTCCACTTCCGTGAAGGTGGATTTGATTTCACACGGATCGGATTCGACTTCACGCGCGCGCTGGCTCAGCGCGGCCAGCGTCTCTTCCGCTTCAGCGCGGTTAGGGAATACGCGGCTGTAAGAGGCGGTGCAATCGGTGTTGTCCATAATGGTGCCAACATCCATACAGCAGCAAACCGGGGTTTCATCAGCACTGCATTTACTCATAGCTCAATTTCCTCTGTATTCGCGCAGGGCGCGAGATAAACACGATGCGTCTATTTTACGCCCCCGGACGAGCCCCCTCCAGCCGTTAATGGCGCAAATTCGGATAAGTGAGCAATATCACACTAAAAAATGATCTAAAACAAAAATCCCCTTTTCAGAGGAATCGCACTGGTCACAATTTTGCCAACCAGATCTCGTTTCAAGAAACATATCTGAAAATATTAATAAACAAACTTGCAACATCCCAGCTGGTCAGACCTATACTCTCGCCACTGGTCTGATTTGTAAGTCATACCTCAGACCCTACACTTCGCGCTCCTGTTACGGTATGTAACAATTATTGAATAAAAATAACTCAATGAGGTTATGGTCATGAGCCAGAAAACCCTGTTCAAACAAACTGCTTTAGCAGTTGCAGTGGCAATCGTCTCAACGTCCGCCTGGTCAGCGGGCTTCCAGTTAAACGAATTTTCTTCCTCTGGCCTTGGCCGTGCGTATTCCGGGGAAGGTGCGATTGCCGATGACGCAGGCAACGCGAGCCGTAACCCGGCGCTGATCATGATGTTTGATCGCCCTACCTTCTCTGCCGGTGCGGTTTACATCGATCCTGATGTCAACATTTCTGGCAAATCTCAGTTCACCGGCGCAGATCTGAAGGCGGATAACATTGCGCCGACCGCGTGGGTGCCTAACCTGCACTTTGTTGCGCCAATTAATGAACAGTTTGGTTGGGGTGCCTCTGTCACCTCTAACTATGGCCTGGCAACGGAGTTCAATAACAACTATCCGGCCGGGGAATACGGCGGTAAAACCGACCTGACGACCCTGAACCTTAACCTGAGCGGCGCATATCGTCTGAACGATAACTGGAGCTTTGGTCTGGGCTTTGATGCTGTCTACGCCGATGCAAAAATCGAGCGTTACTCCGGGGAGCAAACTGCTGCGCTGCCGAAAAACAGTAATAAAATTGCCAGCCTGAAAGGTGATGAATGGGGCTACGGCTGGAACGCCGGTATCCTGTATGAACTGGATAAAAACAACCGCTGGGGTCTGACCTATCGCTCAGAAGTGAAAATTGATTTCGATGGCGATTACAAAAGCGGCATCCTGAGCCCAGTCAACGGTATGGTCCCAGGCGCGGGCACCACCATTCCATGGGGTACCTCGAATCAAACCGTACCGGGTTCGCTGTCGCTGCATCTGCCTGAAATGTGGGAAGTGTCAGGTTATAACCGCGTTGCGCCGCAGTGGGCCATTCACTACAGCCTCGCGTATACCAGCTGGAGCCAGTTCCAGGAGCTGAAAGCTACCGGCAGCAACGGCCAGACGCTGTTCTATAAAGACGAAAGCTTCCACGATGCTTACCGTATCGCGCTCGGTACGACCTATTATATGGATGACAACTGGACGTTCCGTACCGGCGTGGCATTTGATGACAGCCCGGTACCGGCTGATAAGCGTTCTATCTCCATTCCGGATCAGGACCGTTTCTGGGTGAGTGCGGGTGCAACCTATGCGTTCAACGAGAATGCTTCTATCGACGCGGGCGTGTCGTACATGCATGGACAGAAAGTGACCTTCCAGGAAGGCCCGTACGAGTTTACCTCTGAAGGTAAAGCCTGGCTGTTTGGTACCAACTTCAACTACGCGTTCTAATCCCAACACAATTAAAAAAGGTGAGCATCGCTCACCTTTTTTATTTATTCCGAATCGATATCTTTTAATTCGTTCTCGATGGCTTTCGCGTTCGGATTATCTTCCGGCTTCAGCTTACCGCCGTTGGCAATAAAGTCATGGTTCTGGAAGTAGGCCTCGCGCACCATGATGTACGGATCGGAAGACTGGCGCAGCAGACCGTCAGAGTCCAGCAGTTGCGCACGTGTTTCAATTCCTTCCACGGTCCATTTACCAA
The DNA here is from genome assembly GCF_049238705.1 of Enterobacter cloacae complex sp. IR5403. Classification (NCBI taxonomy): domain Bacteria; kingdom Pseudomonadati; phylum Pseudomonadota; class Gammaproteobacteria; order Enterobacterales; family Enterobacteriaceae; genus Enterobacter; species Enterobacter cloacae complex sp. IR5403. Next base: position 50,134 of record NZ_JBMKHP010000007.1, read on the forward strand.
TCGACAGCGGCCAGGTGAGCCATGACAGCACCGGATACAGCGTATCCACCATGTCACCGCCATCATCACGCACGGTAAAGCTGCCGTAGAATGGCAGGTGCACATACGGACCATAACCTACGCCATAGTGCCCCAGCGTGCTGCCGAAACGGTGCGGCTGTTCACGCTGTAATTTCGGGTTCGCCATGCCTGCGACATCAATTAAGCCGCCCATACCCAGCAGGGAGTTCAGGAAGAAGCGGGTGAAATGCACCATCCCCTGATACGGGTCGCCCTGGAGGAAGTAGTTCACCATAACCGCTGGCTCTTCCAGGTTACTGGTAAAGTTGCTCAGCCCGTTACGCGCCGGCTGCGGAACGTAGTCACGCCATGCCACGGCAACCGGACGAACCAGATATGGATCCAGCACATTATAGTTAAAGCTGTACATTGAACGGTTAAATCCTTCGAGAGGATCGGAGCGTCCCGTTTGCTCGCCAGAGCTGGCGCAGCCCACAAGCATTGTTACGCCCAGCGCAAGCGCCGACAGCCGAAGCTTCATAAATTTCTCCCTGTTCAATATGGCTATCGTTGAATGCCATCTGTGACGGAGCCGGTGATGCTCCGCCTGAAACGTGCAAGTGATTGTAACAGCACGCTTACCGATGTCTACGAGGACAATGACGACCCGCTCGCGTCATCACGCTAATTTCAGCATAGCCTGTCTTTCAGAATTCGTTTCGCTGGCAATTTTATATTGGCTTTGAAAGAGATGTCTCACCTTTATTGCCATTTACAGCAATTTAAGAGCATCCCCACGGGCAAGGCGCTAAAAGCCGCTACGCTTAAATGAGCAATTACCCCGAAGGAGCTGTTATGAAAGACATTAGCGAAGACAAAATTGGCGAAAGCAAAGAGGAGCTTGAGATTGAAAGTGAGGAGAAAGACCGGGGAGAAGAGATAGAAGTCGATGAAGATCGCCTGCCGTCACGCGCCATGGCTATTCATGAGCATATTCGCCAGGACGGGGAAAAAGAGATGGAGCGCGACGCGATGGCCCTGCTGTGGTCAGCCATTGCAGCCGGTCTGTCGATGGGCGCCTCTCTGCTCGCCAAAGGGATATTTCACGTTCAGCTGGAAGGCGTACCGGGCGGGTTTTTGCTGGAAAATTTAGGCTACACGTTCGGCTTTATTATTGTCATTATGGCGCGACAGCAGCTTTTTACGGAGAACACCGTCACTGCCGTACTGCCCGTCATGCAAAATCCGACCCTCGGTAATTTCGGTTTACTGATGCGCCTGTGGAGCGTCGTGCTGCTGGGGAACCTGATCGGTACGGGCATAGCCGCCTGGGCGTTCGAGTATATGCCAATATTTGATGAACCGACCCGCGACGCATTTGTGAAGATTGGCATGGATGTGATGAAAAACACGCCGGTTGAAATGTTCTCTAATGCCATAATTTCCGGCTGGATCATCGCCACGATGGTCTGGATGTTCCCCTCAGCGGGTAGCGCGAAGATCGTGGTAATTATCCTGATGACCTGGCTTATCGCACTCGCCGATACCACGCACATTGTTGTCGGAACCGTTGAGATCCTTTATCTGGTATTTAACGGCACACTCCACTGGAGCGACTTTTTCTGGCCGTTCGCCCTGCCTACCCTCGCAGGCAACATTTGTGGCGGGACCTTTATCTTTGCGCTGCTGAGCCATGCGCAAATCCGTAACGACATGTCCAACAAGCGTAAGGCCGAGCTTAAGGCTCAGGAAAAAAAGGATAAAACTGCCGAAAAATCGGCGTGAACGGTGACTCTTTGACCAGTCAGGCGGCAATGCGCTTAACGAAAAGTGTAAATAACGCTATACTCTTGCCGCTTCGTCCCCTTAGTTAAATGGATATAACGAGCCCCTCCTAAGGGCTAGTTGCAGGTTCGATTCCTGCAGGGGACACTTCCGTCTTTCCTTACGCCCCCTTCCAAAGCTCCACGCAGTTCCGGCCACGTCGTTTCGCGCCGTATAAAGCTTCATCCGCTGCCTGAATCAATCGCTCGTAATCGGGATGTCCGTTGAACATCGCCACGCCTATCGAGAGGGAGAGCGGGATAATATCGCCGGTTGGGGAGTTGACCTTGATTTTTTCCACCCGCCTGCGGATACGCTCGGCGATTCGCAGCGTGTCCACCTCTGAGATTTCCGTTAGCACAATCAGAAATTCATCGCCGCCGTAGCGAAAAACGTAATCACAGGTTCGCACGTTGTCGTAGAACGCGCCGGAGACTTTTCGCAAGATCTCGTCCCCGGTGTTGTGCCCCCAGGTATCGTTGATTTGTTTAAATTTGTCGACATCAATCAGCAGCGTCGAGAGCGTTGTTCCCGCCCGGGTAGCGTGCAGGATTTCGCGTTTGAAGATGGTTGGCAGGAAACGGCGGTTCAACAGACGGGTCAGGACATCAACCCCCACCTCGTGTCGCGACACTTCGTCAAACAGTTCGCGCAAAAGCGTGATGATTTGCGAGAGCGTATTACGCATTCGCTGCAAGAATTTATCCCGCTGCGCTTTATCACTCAGACCCTGCCCTGAAAGACGGATCTCGTTAAAAAGGTCATCGAATTCCTGAATCAGACGAGAGATATGTCCAGCCTCAGCGATCCCGCTGAAGTAGTGCCGACCTTTATGGCTAAACCACAGTCCAAATTCAGACTGCCCCAGCGGCAGACTGTTGCCGATACTGGAATTAAGCGTGATCTTATACAGAAGCACCATTTCCCATGACAGCAACGCCGCGGTCTGTCGCTCCTTCTCCTCTTCTGCGTTCTCCATTAAGGAAAAGATGCGGTAATTTTCGTCCTCTTTCGCCGCATTGTTCTCGCTAAAGACATAGGCCCGCGACATCACTTCCATGGCCAGATCGATACTGTTTATCGCGTAGTGATAAATATGCAGCTTCACCTCAGGCGAATGGGCGCTGGTAGTAATGACAGGCAACAGCAGCTTTTTCAGAACGCGGAAGCCCATTTCAACTAAATCAACCGAAATACCAATACGGGCATGAACATCCGCAGCGCGCTGTTGCGCCCGCATCTGCTCTTCAACCTGCTCCACCCGGCATGAGAGTACATCAATAAGCCAGCGACGAAGTGCCTCCTGAAGCTGCCTTTCCACCTGTTCGGTGGTCAGGAATTCCGCGACCGACGGATCTGCCAGTACAACCCGATAAAATTCAGCTACCAGGGGCGTTGCATTGTCCCTCGCAAGCTCAGTCGCAAGCCGATGCACATCGGGATCGGTTTCATTAATCAGCTTCACCCACTCTTCTTTCACCGTTTGCAGGTAGGTTTCCATCGTCTGCACCTTCAGGAGTCATGCGGGAACGCAGATTTAACAATAGCAAAATCAAACCACTCCGCAATTGCCGCTTTTTTAAACAAAAACGAGTGATAGCTCATAATGTATAACGGTGCTACATTATGCCGCCCACCCAAGTCAGCAATGGCCAGGCAACGTCGTAAAGAACGGTAAAGCCTGCAACCATGACCTCGTCCTACGGTCTTAATGGCACATGGTATCGCGAAGTCTGCGCTACCTTCACAGGCTTCACATAGGTTCCACTATTTTGTCTCAATCCAAATTTCAGCGGGCGTTTCTGCACCCGCGCTACTGGTTTACGTGGTTTGGCCTTGGCGTTCTTTGGCTGCTGGTTCAACTTCCTTATCCCGTGATCCGTTTCCTGGGTTCGAAGCTCGGCAGCGCATCGCGTCACTTCCTTAAGCGTCGTGAGTCCATTGCCCGAAAAAATCTCGAACTTTGCTTTCCGCATTACAATGCGCAGCAGCGCGAAACGCTGATTGCGGAAAACTTTAAATCTATCGGTATGGCGCTGCTTGAAACCGGTATGGCCTGGTTCTGGCCAGACGAGCGTGTCCGTAAATGGTTTGACGTGGAAGGCCTGGATAACCTGAAACGTGCCCAGATGCAAAACCGCGGCGTGATGGTTGTGGGTGTGCATTTTATGTCGCTTGAGCTGGGCGGCCGCGTTATGGGCCTTTGTCAGCCGATGATGGCAACCTATCGCCCGCATAACAGCGCGCTGATGGAATGGGTACAAACGCGGGGCCGCATGCGTTCAAATAAGGCGATGATCAGCCGTAACAATTTGCGCGGTATGGTTGGCGCCCTCAAAAAAGGGGAAGCCGTCTGGTTTGCCCCGGATCAGGACTACGGTCCTAAAGGGAGCAGCTTTGCCCCTTTCTTTGCGGTTAAAGATGTCGCTACGACGAACGGTACTTTTGTGATTTCACGTCTCTCAGGCGCCGCGATGTTAACAGTGACCATGGTCAGAAAAGCGGATAAGTCAGGCTATCGTCTGCATATCTCTCCAGAGATGGCAAACTATCCCGAAGATGAGAGTGAAGCCGCGACCTTTATCAATAAGGTGATTGAGTTTGAGATTATGCGTGCGCCTGAGCAGTATCTGTGGATGCACCGCCGCTTTAAAACCCGTCCCCTGGGCGAAGCCTCACTCTATATCTGACCCCTTTCGAAGGTTAGTTTCGCTAAGAAACTAACCTTTTCAAACACCTGTAATCGCAGTGCGTAACGGCTTTTTTCGACCGTCGCTCAACAGGCATTTATTGCGTACCGAAATCAAACTGTCTCCGTTCCACGACACCCGTAAGTGTAGGAAATTATTTAAAAAAATGCCTCTTGTCACTCCTGAAATTTAGGCGTACATTAGCGCCGTCTGGCGACAGGAAAGCACAGAATTCAGAGCTGAAGTTAGCGACGTCACGGGATAATTCCGATTTCCCCTTTCGCATGATTTCAACTCTCTATACTCAGTTGGACTCTGTTTTTTTAATGCGTACCGGAAGATACGCGGAGCGATGAAACGTGAAATATTTCTTTATGGGCATTTCGGTTATTGTTTTAGTTTGGGCCGGAACGTTTGCTCTGATGATCTAGTTAAGAAAATGCAGTCAAAAAAACAGGCGCCGTTGGCGCCTGTTTTTTTTGGTGTCCGTTACGACTCGGGTTGTTCCGCAACACTCTTCGCTGCAAGCAGGCCATCCGCGCGGAACATGCTTTTAATGCCCCGCACTGCCTGACGGATACGGTCGCTGTTTTCAATCAGCGCGAAACGCACGTGCGTGTCACCGTAGTCACCAAAGCCAATGCCTGGAGAGACGCAAACCTTGGCGTCCTGAAGCAGTTTTTTGGCAAATTCAAGAGAACCCATCGCCGCATACGGCTCGGGGATTTTCGCCCAGACGTACATGGAGGCTTTAGGCATTTCCACCATCCAGCCTGCTTCATGAAGCCCTTTTACCAGCACATCACGGCGGCGTTTGTACTGAGCGGCAATATCGAGCACGCACTGCTGATCCCCTTCCAGCGCCGCGATAGCCGCGACCTGTAACGGCGTGAAGGTGCCATAGTCATGGTAGCTTTTAATACGCGCCAGAGCGCTCACCAGCGTTTTGTTTCCCACCATAAAACCAATTCGCCAGCCCGCCATGTTGTAGCTTTTCGACAGGGTGAAAAACTCAACCGCCACATCACGGGCACCCGGCACCTGCATAATTGACGGCGCTTTCCAGCCATCATAAACGATATCGGCGTAGGCGAGATCGTGTACCACCAGCACATCGTAACGCTTGGCCAGCGCGACCACTTTCTCGAAGAATTCGAGTTCAACGCATTGTGCCGTTGGGTTTGACGGGAAACCGAGGATCATCATTTTCGGCTTCGGATAGCTTTCACGAATCGCCCGTTCCAGCTCGTTAAAGAAGTCGACACCTTCCACCAGCGGGACAGAACGCACCTGCGCGCCGGCAATCACCGCCCCATAGATGTGAATCGGGTAGCTCGGATTCGGCACCAGTACGGTATCGCCGTGATCCAGCGTCGCCAGCATCAGGTGGGCCAGCCCCTCTTTGGAGCCAATGGTCACAATCGCTTCACTTTCAGGATCGATATCGACCTGATAACGATCCTGATACCAGCGGGAGATCGCCCGACGTAAGCGTGGAATGCCGCGTGAGGTGGAATACCCATGGGTATCGGGACGCTGGGCAACCGTGCAGAGTTTCTCCACAATGTGCGGCGGCGTTGGGCCGTCAGGGTTACCCATACTAAAATCGATAATGTCTTCGCCGCGCCGACGCGCAGCCATTTTCAGTTCAGCAGTGATATTGAAAACATAAGGGGGGAGACGATCGATACGCGTAAAACGGCGTTCAGGACTGAATTCAGCCATAGATTCCTCAGAGTCACGTTAGCGCCCGGACCGTCCGAGCGACGCTGCCACCTGTGTGGCGTGCTTAGAAAATAACCTGAAGAAAAAGACGCTGTCGAGAGGAGAACGGCAAAACAATATTTTGCGCTAAAACGGGAATGCGATTGCAGTGAAAAGCGGAACTCTTATCGTGAACAGGCAGTTTTAAGCGCTACGATTTAACACAATGTTTTCAGTATCGTTACCTGACGTTTCTCCCCAAACGGAAAAGCACCGGCTTTCAGTCAAAAGCCAGCAATCCCCTTTGAGAATTATGGTTTTTCCTCATTTGATAAATCTGATGGATAGCTGGTCATCAGGCCCTATGTTTTCTATCATAGATTTTTCCCGTTTTCCCAGGCCTGACCGTGCACGAAATCTTCAATATGCTCCTGGCGGTGTTCGACCGCGCGGCATTAATGCTGATCTGTCTTTTTTTCCTTATCCGCATCCGCTTGTTCCGCGAACTGTTGCATAAATCTGCCCATTCGCCAAAAGAGCTGCTGGCCGTCACGTTTATCTTTTCGATGTTTGCCCTGTTCAGCACCTGGTCCGGCGTGCCGGTAGAAGGCTCGCTGGTGAACGTGCGCATTATCGCCGTCATGTCGGGCGGGATCCTCTTTGGACCCTGGGTCGGGATTATCACAGGCATTATCGCCGGCACCCATCGATACCTGATTGATATTGGCGGCGTGACGGCCGTCCCCTGCTTTATCACCAGTATTATTGCCGGGCTGCTCTCGGGCTGGATTAACCGAAAAATCCCGAAAAAGCAGCACTGGCGTGCGGGGATTATCGCGGGGATGGTCTGCGAAACGCTGACCATGATCCTGGTCATCGTCTGGGCGCCAACCGTTGCGCTGGGGCTGGATATCGTCTCGAAGATCGGTATTCCGATGATCCTCGGGAGCGTCTGTATCGGTTTTATCGTGCTGCTGGTGCAAAGCGTGGAGGGCGAAAAAGAGGCCAGCGCCGCGCGTCAGGCCAAACTGGCGCTGGACATCGCCAACAAGACGCTGCCCCTTTTCCGGCACGTTAACGCCGAATCTTTACGTCAGGTTTGCGACATCATCCGCCGTGATATTCACGCCGATGCGGTCGCCATCACCAATATTGACCACGTGCTGGCTTACGTTGGCGTCGGTGAGCACAATTATCGCGACAGCGACGACACCATCAGCCCGACCACCAGACAGGCGATTAACTACGGAAAAATCATTATTAAAAACAATGATGAAGCCCACCGGACGCCAGAGATCCACTCGATGCTGGTGATCCCGCTGTGGGAAAAAGGCGTGGTCACGGGGACGCTGAAAATTTACTACTGCCATGCGCACCAAATCACCTCCTCGCTCCAGGAGATGGCGATTGGCCTGTCGCAGATCATCTCCACCCAACTTGAGGTTTCGCGTGCGGAGCAGCTGCGCGAGATGGCAAATAAGGCAGAGCTGCGCGCCCTGCAAAGCAAGATCAATCCCCATTTCCTGTTTAACGCGCTGAACGCTATCTCCTCTTCCATTCGACTTAATCCGGACACCGCGCGGCAGCTGATCTTTAATCTGTCGCGCTATCTGCGCTACAACATTGAGCTAAAAGACGACGAGCAGATCGACATCAAAAAAGAGCTGTATCAAATCAAGGATTACATCGCCATCGAGCAGGCTCGCTTTGGCGATAAGCTGACGGTCATTTACGATATTGATGAAGAGGTCAACTGCGTGATCCCAAGTCTGCTGATCCAGCCGCTGGTGGAAAACGCCATTGTTCACGGTATTCAGCCGTGTAAAGGCAAAGGCGTGGTAACGATTAGCGTGACGGAAAGCGGTAACCGCGTGCGTATCGCCGTGCGCGATACCGGGCACGGCATCGATCCGAAAGTCATCGAGCGCGTCAAATCAAACGAAATGCCGGGCAACAAGATCGGACTGCTGAATGTGCATCACCGGGTCAAACTGCTGTACGGTGACGGGCTGCATATCCACCGCCTTGAGCCGGGCACCGAAATTGCCTTTTATGTTCCGAATGAGCGAACGCCCGTGAATGCCCCCATATCCTTGTTGCCGTAGGCCGGAGTAACAGATGAAAGTCATCATCGTAGAAGATGAAATTCTGGCTCAACAGGAGTTGAGCTGGCTTATCAAAACCCACAGCCAGATGGAGATTGTTGGCTGTTTTGAGGATGGTCTGGACGTGCTGAAATTTTTACAGCATAACCGGGTCGACGCGATATTCCTCGATATTAATATTCCGTCGCTGGACGGCGTCCTGCTGGCGCAGAATATCAATCAGTTCGCCCACAAGCCGTTTATTGTGTTTGTCACCGCGTGGAAAGAGCATGCCGTGGAGGCCTTCGAGCTTGAGGCGTTTGACTATATTCTCAAGCCGTACCAGGAGTCGCGTATTATCAGCATGCTGCATAAGCTGGAAGCCGCGTGGCAGCAGCAAGCATTACCCGCCAGTGCCAGCCCGGTAGCGCGGGAAAACGACACGATTAATCTGGTGAAGGACGAACGGATCATCGTCACGCCTGTCGACGATATTTACTATGCCGAAGCGCATGAAAAAATGACGTTTGTCTATACGCGGCGTGAATCCTACGTCATGGCGATGAACATCACCGAATTCTGCAATAAACTCCCGGCCGCTCACTTCTTCCGCTGCCACCGCTCGTTCTGCGTCAACCTGAACAAGATCCGCGAAATCGAACCCTGGTTTAATAACACCTATATTTTGCGTCTGAAGGATCTGGATTTCCAGGTGCCGGTAAGCCGCAGCAGGGTGAAAGAGTTCCGCCAGCTTATGCACCTGTAGCACGTTCCCTCTCCCGCAGGAGAGGGGAATGAGCATCAGAGGATCTGACCCAGTACCTGACGCAGATGCGCCCCGGAGCCCAGTAAGCCTGGGTTGTCGTGGACAATCAGGTAAACAGGAATGTCCTGGACATAGCTTCTGAAGCGGCCTTTGTCTTCGAAGCCGCCACGGAAGCCGGAGGCGGTAAAGAAATCGAGGAAGCGCGGCACGATCCCGCCCGCAATATAGACCCCGCCAAAGGTGCCAAGGTTCAGCGCCAGGTTGCCGCCGAAACGCCCCATGATGACGCAGAACAGCGACAAAGCACGGCGGCAGTCAATACAGCTGTCGGCCAGCGCGCGTTCGGTCACATCTTTAGGTTGCAGATTTTCCGGCAGACGACCGTCTGATTTTACAATCGCCCGATACAGGTTCACCAGGCCCGGACCAGAAAGCACCCGCTCGGCCGACACGTGCCCAATCTCAGCGCGTAGCTCCTCAAGAATAATGCCCTCTTCTTCGCTGTTCGGCGCAAAATCCACATGACCGCCCTCGCCCGGCAGGCTGACCCAGCGTTTGTCGACGTGGACCAGGTGCGCCACCCCCAGACCAGTTCCCGCGCCGTAAACGGCAATCGGTTTGCCTTCAACCGGAGCCGTACCGCCGAACTGAATCAGATGCTCTGGTTTAAGCATTGGGATAGCCATGGAAACCGCAGTGAAGTCGTTGATTATTTCAAGGTGCGAGAAGCCGAGGTTTTTCCGCATTTCGGCAATTGAGAAGGCCCACGTGTGGTTGGTCATCGCCACCCAGTCGCCGGTGATCGGACAGGCGATGGCGATACAACCGTCTTCAACGCTCACTTTATGCTCTTCCAGATAGACGCGAACCACCGCTTCCAGGCTTGGGTAATCCAGCCCTGAATAGGTTTTCGCCTGAGAAATTTCACCGCTGTTCACATCGCACAGGGCAAGGCGCGCGTTGGTGCCGCCTACATCACCTACCAAAGCATACTTTGTCATTCTTCTACTGCTCCGCTAAAGTCAGAATAAATCTTTGGGACACTGTAAATTCAAGGCGTGATAACAACAACGACCAGAAGGTGACTGCCCATGGATTATCGATCTTCGTCACATAATAACTTTACCGTTTCAGCACCTTTTGCACTATTGCCACAATGCTGATTGTGCAAAGTAACGTTAAGCCGTTTTGTACAAGGAAATCATCATGCTCCATCCGCGAGCCAGAACCATGCTGTTATTGGCTGTCCCGGCGCTGATTATTGGCGTGGCGTCGAGCCTGGTGCTCATCGTCGTCATGAAAGTGGCGGCGGTGCTGCAAACGATTTTATGGACCGCGCTTCCGGTAAAACTCGGCATCAGCATTGACTCCCCGGGCTGGATCATGATGATGCTGACCCTGACCGGGATTGCCGTAGGGCTGGTGATCCGCTTTAGCCCGGGCCATGCCGGGCCGGACCCGGCACTGGAACCCTTGATTGGCGCGCCTGTCTCTCCCTCTGCTCTGCCGGGGCTTATTATCGCGCTGATTATTGGTCTTGCGGGCGGCGTAAGCCTCGGGCCTGAACATCCCATTATGGCGGTTAATATCGCGCTGGCGGTCTTTCTGGGGGCGCGTCTTTTCCCGCGCGTTGGCGCGCTGGACTGGACGATCCTGGCCTCCGCTGGCACCATCGGGGCGCTGTTTGGCACTCCGGTCGCGGCTGCGCTCATTTTTTCGCAAACCCTCAGCAGTGATCATGAGGTGCCGCTGTGGGATAAACTCTTCGCGCCGCTAATGGCCGCCGCTGCGGGAGCCCTCACCACCAGCCTGTTTTTCCATCCCCATTTTTCACTCTCCATCCCCCACTACGGCCAGATGCAACTCACCGATATTTTCAGCGGTGCCGTCGTCGTCGCGATCGCCATTGCGCTGGGGATGGTCGCGGTGTGGTGTCTCCCTCGCCTGCATCGCCTGATGCACAGGCTGAAGCATCCGGTACTGATTCTGGGCATGGGGGGTTTTATTCTGGGCGTTTTAGGCGCCATCGGCGGGACGGTTACGCTGTTTAAGGGGCTGGACGAGATGCAGCAGCTGGCCTTCAGCCAGGTCTTTAGCGTCTCCGATTATCTGCTGTTCGCGCTGGTAAAACTGGCGGCGCTGGTGGTCGCTGCGGCCTGTGGTTTCCGGGGAGGTCGTATCTTCCCGGCGGTATTTGTTGGCGTCGCGCTGGGGCTAATGCTGCATGAGCATGTCGACGCTGTCCCTGCGGCGATTACCGTCTCCTGCTCCATTCTGGGGCTGGTACTGGTGGTCACGCGCGATGCGTGGCTGAGCCTGTTTATGGCGGCCGTTGTCGTGCCGGATACCACGCTTCTGCCGCTGCTCTGTATCGTGATGTTGCCCGCCTGGCTCCTGCTGGCGGGCAAACCGATGCTGATGGCATGGCGAAACGACAGGTAATCAGGCGTTATTGCGCGCCTCCAGCGCTTTGGTCAGCGCGCTCAGCAGCGGCGGAATATCGGCTTTCGGCAGCATCACTTCAATCAGCGAAAGCCGCTCATGGTGTGCCACTTTATCCAGCACCTCCGCCAGCGCTTCCGCTTCGCTGACGCGCCAGCATTCTGCCTGAGGCGCCAGGCTCAGCGCCTGCGGGATCTGCGTCCAGTTCCAGAGTGCAATATCGTTATAGCGCTGCTCCGGCCCGTGGATGGCCCTTTCCACCGTGTATCCTTCGTTGTTAAGCACCAGAATAATCGGCCGCTGCTTGTCGCGCAGCATCGATCCCAGCTCCTGAATGGTCAACTGCGCGGCGCCGTCACCCGTCAGGACAATCACGCGTCGGTTCGGACACGCCGTTTGCGCGCCAAACGCCGCCGCCAGCGTGTAGCCAATCGATCCCCACAGCGGCTGGACGATAAAGTTCACGTCCTCCGGTAAACGCAGATCGATAGCGCCGAAAGCAGACGTCCCCTGGTCAGCCAGAATAATGTCTCCGGGGCGAATAAACGTTTGCAGGGTACGCCAGAAGCTCTCCTGAGTCAGCGCCCCTTCAATAGTCGGGAACGAAAAGCCGCTGTGATCCAATGACGCTCGCGTATCACGAACATAGGTTTTACACAGCGCTGTCAGCGTTTCAATGGCCTCCCTCATCGGGATACCCGTAAACCAGACGTCGCCGACGCGGGACGCGTGGGGCTGAACCTCTATCGTCTGGTCTGGCGTCAGCTGGTGGGTAAACCCGGCAGTGAGCGTATCGGTAAAGCGCGTGCCAATACACAGCACCGTATCAGCCCCCTCGATGGCCTCTTTGACCGGCGCGGCGCTCGCCGATCCGCTGTAGGTGCCGTAAAAACCGCTCTGTCGTTCGTCAAAAATGCCCTTGCCCATCAGCATGGTGGCGTGTGCCATCGGCACCTCTTTCACCCACGTCTGAAGGGCCGCGCGCAGACCGTGGCGGAGTACCAGGAAGTCCGCTAACAGCGCGGTGCGTTTGCTCGTGGACAAGCGCTTTTCGGCAGCCTCACGGAACGCCTGCAAGCAGGCTGAATCGGCCGGTGCGGGGTGCAGAGTGAGAGCGCTTACAGGGGGCGTAGCGGCTTTTTTCGCCACATCAGCGGGCAGCATCAGGTAGCCCGGACGGCGCTCCCGCAGCATGGTGGTAAGAACTCTGTCAATTTCATAGCAGGCGTTTTGTTCCGTAAGCACCGCCTGTGCAACGGTGATGGGTTCGCTCATATGATAGAAGTGGCGGAACTCGCCGTCACCCAACGTGTGGTGCAGTAACTCTCCTCGCTGCTGCGCCGCCATACCCGGGGCCCCCACAATATGGAGGACGGGAACATGTTCGGCAAAGCTGCCCGCCACACCGTTCATGGCGCTTAACTCCCCAACGCCGAATGTGGTCAGGAGTGCGGCAAAGCCCTTACAGCGGGCATAGCCGTCTGCGGCGTAAGACGCGTTCAGTTCATTGGCACAGCCCACCCAGCAGATGTCCGGGCTGTCTATCACGTGATCGAGAAATTGCAGGTTATAGTCGCCTGGCACGCCAAACAGATGATCGGCACCACAATCTGTTAGTCGGTCCAGCAGGTAATCGGCGACGCAATAGGGGGTACGCATATTATAAGTGTCCTTCTGACGTTGACCTCACTCTGAGTATTAAATAAGCGTGAAGCGTGTCCAGAATTGGCGACAATCAGGGTCTGGAAAGAATGCTTTACGAAAAAAGCTGAGCTATGCTCATTTTCTTCAGGTTAGTGTAAACGTATACACTGACGTTTCTTTCCAGCGCCAGAGGTCTCGCCAATGGGTTATCAGCCTGACAAAAATCGTTATCAGACAATGCAATATCGCCGCTGTGGACAAAGCGGTCTTAAGCTTCCCGCCATCTCGCTGGGGCTTTGGCATAATTTTGGCGACGCGACGTTACTCGAAAACAGCCGTCAACTTTTACAGCGTGCTTTCGATTTGGGTATTACGCATTTTGACCTTGCCAATAATTACGGCCCGCCTCCTGGTTCGGCCGAACGTAATTTTGGTCGCATTTTGCAGGAGGATTTCCTGCCCTGGCGCGATGAGCTGATCATCTCCACCAAAGCGGGCTACACCATGTGGGACGGGCCTTACGGCGACTGGGGCTCGCGTAAATATCTGATCGCAAGCCTGGACCAGAGCCTCAGGCGTATGGGGCTGGAATACGTCGATATTTTCTATCACCACCGCCCGGATCCACATACGCCGCTACGTGAAACCATGAAAGCGCTTGACCATGTGGTGCGTCAGGGCAAGGCGCTGTACATCGGTCTGTCCAACTACCCGGCAGAAGTGGCAAGACAGGCGATTGAAATACTGGAGGATCTGGGCACGCCATGTCTGATCCACCAGCCGAAGTACTCCATGTTTGAACGTGCGCCTGAAGAGGGGTTGCTGGACGTGTTGCAGCAAAAAGGGGTGGGATGTATCCCCTTCTCCCCCCTGGCGGGCGGACAGTTGACCGATCGCTATCTGAACGGCATCCCGGCGGATTCTCGCGCAGCAAGCGGCAGTAAGTTCCTTAACCCGGAGCAGATCACCGACAAAAAGCTGGAAAAGGTACGCAAGCTGAATGCGCTGGCGGAAAAAAGGGGGCAAAAGCTTTCGCAAATGGCACTGGCCTGGATCCTGCGCCACGATACGGTGAGTTCCGTGCTCATCGGTGCAAGCAAAACCGGTCAACTTGATGACGCAGCAGGCGTGCTTGAAAATTGTCGGTTCACGGCAGAAGAGCTGAAGACGATAGATACGATCCTGTCCAGTGCAGAATAAAAACACTTTTAGCAAAAAGTGCTCTCGTTCATGATTTAGGAGTTGAGGCGATGAAACGAATGTTTACCAACTCGTAAAATTGCGTTAACAGGTCGCACAGCGGCCCCGATCGTGAAGGAGAAGAGTATGTTCAGGTCACTGATTCTTGCAGCGGTATTACTGGCTTCGGCCCCGCTGGTCGCCAATGCGGGCGAAATCACCCTGTTGCCATCGATTAAATTACAAATTGGCGATCGTGATGACTACGGCAGATACTGGGACGGTGGCTACTGGCGCGACCGTGACTACTGGCACCGCCATTATGAATGGCGTCAAAACCGCTGGTGGAAACACGATAACGGCTATCACCGTGGCTGGGATAAGCGTAAGGCTTACGAACGCGGCTACCGCGAGGGCTGGAACGATCGTGACGACCGCCGTGGCGGCTGGGGTCACGGAAAAGGCAGAGGCCACGGTCACGGCCATCACCATTAACAACTAAAAGGAGCTTTCCGGCTCCTTTTTCTTTTACAGGCCTGCGGCTGTGCCTATCAGCAACCACAAGTTTAACGCCACCACCACGACCACAATGGCCCACCCGGCGCGCTTCACCCACGTCGAATTCACCAGATCGCCCATCAGCGATTTATTACTGGTGAAGATCAGCAGCGGCACCAGCGCCAGCGCAATTCCGAAACTCAACAATACCTGACTCATCACCAGTATGCGGGTCGGATCCAGCCCCATCAGGATCACAACAAAGGAAGGCAGCATCGTGACCGAGCGGCGAACCCACAGCGGAATATGGAAGCGTACGAACCCCTGCATCACCACCTGCCCGGCCAGTGTCCCCACAACCGTAGATGAAAGACCCGCAGCAACCAGGCTTAAACCAAAAATAGTGGCAGCGGCATGACTCAGTAGCGGCTCCAGCGTCAGGTAAGCCTGGTCAAGATCGGCAACCCCGGTATGCCCGTTAAAGTGGAACGCGGCGGCGGCGGTCGCCATCATCGCCAGATTCACAAATCCGGCAATGGTCATCGCGATAGCCACATCCCATTTCGTGGCGGAGTAGCGCTCTTTACTCGTCCCGCCATGCAGATTCTGGGTTAATGAAGAATGCAGATAAATGACGTGCGGCATAATGGTCGCCCCCAGCACCCCGGCAGCCAGAAAAACGGCTTCAGAAGTGGGTAACGACGGGATCACCATCCCTTTCGTCAGCTGCGCGAGATTCGGCTGGGAGAAAATCAGCTCAACAATATAGGCGGCAGCGACAAACAGCAGCAGGCCGCCGATGACTTTCTCCAGCGGTTTTTGTCCCCGCCGCTGGAGCATCAGAATCAGGAAAGTGGCGATACCGGTCAGCACGGCCCCCTGAAGCAGGGAGACACCCAGGATAAGCTTGAAGCCGATCGCCGCCCCGATAAACTCGGCGAGATCGGTGGCCATGGCGATAATTTCTGCCTGAACCCAGTAAAACCAAACTGCCGGACGTGGATAATGATCGCGGATTTGCTCCGCCAGGTTTTTTCCGGTAGCAATACCCAGCTTCGCGGAGAGCATCTGAATCAGCATCGCCATCAGATTGGCCCAGACCACAACCCACAGCAGTTTATAGCCGAAACTGGCCCCGGCCTGAATGTTGGTCGCAAAATTACCCGGATCGATGTAGCCAATCGCGGCAATGAATGCCGGTCCCATTAATGCGAACCGCAGCTTGCGTGCCGCTCTGCCGCTGCTACTCTCTACGCGACTATTCGTCATTTCTGCCTCTGGAAATATAGCCTTTGCTATGTTTCATGCTATCAAAATGAGAATGATTATCAAGTTCATTTGTAACGGTTAACATGATTTCTCTGATAGCCAGGAACGATAGACAGGCAGGTGGAGCAAGGTCACAGAATGTGAAAATGCGCAGACATTTGTGAAGCGTAGCACACAAACTTAACTTTTCACTCATTTACCTAACATAACAAAAATGTATTGTTGATCACTATTTTTGAGACTCGTCACAGGATGTAACTATAGTGTGGGCTTGATCTCGTTTTCTTTGTGCTTGTTACATAGAATGTGCACGGAAATTAAACCTGCCTCATATTTGGAGCAAATATGGACCGCGTCCTTCATTTTGTCCTGGCACTCGTTGTCGTTACTGCACTTGCATTGCTGGTCAGCACAGACCGCAAAAAAATTCGTATTCGCTATGTTGTCCAACTGCTGGTCATTGAAGTTTTACTTGCGTGGTTCTTCCTGAACTCCAACGTAGGCCTCGGCTTCGTGAAAGGCTTCTCCGAAATGTTCGAAAAACTGCTCGGATTCGCCAACGAAGGGACAAACTTCGTCTTTGGCAGCATGAACGATCAGGGTCTGGCCTTCTTCTTCCTGAAGGTACTCTGCCCTATCGTCTTCATCTCTGCCCTGATCGGTATTCTCCAGCACATCCGCGTTCTGCCGGTGGTTATCCGTGCGATCGGCTTCCTGTTATCGAAAGTTAACGGCATGGGTAAACTGGAATCCTTTAACGCAGTCAGCTCACTGATCCTCGGTCAGTCTGAGAACTTCATTGCGTATAAAGATATCCTCGGCAAGATGTCCCGTAACCGCATGTACACCATGGCGGCAACCGCAATGTCTACCGTTTCCATGTCTATCGTGGGCGCGTATATGACCATGCTGGAACCAAAATATGTGGTTGCGGCGCTGGTTCTGAACATGTTCAGCACCTTTATCGTGCTTTCGCTGATTAACCCGTACCGCGTGGATGCCAGCGAAGAGAACATTCAGATGTCTAACCTGCACGAGGGACAGAGCTTCTTCGAAATGCTGGGTGAATACATTCTGGCGGGTTTCAAGGTTGCAATTATCGTTGCCGCGATGCTGATTGGCTTTATCGCGCTGATCGCTGCGCTGAACGCCCTGTTTGCGGCCGTACTCGGTATCTCCTTCCAGGGTATTCTGGGCTACATCTTCTACCCGGTTGCCTGGGTGATGGGCGTGCCCGCTCATGAAGCGTTGCAGGTGGGCAGTATTATGGCAACGAAACTGGTTTCCAATGAGTTCGTGGCGATGATGGATCTCCAGAAGATTGCCAGCACGCTCTCCCCACGTGCGGAAGGGATCCTGTCCGTCTTCCTGGTCTCCTTCGCGAACTTCTCTTCCATCGGTATTATCGCTGGCGCGATTAAAGGCCTGAATGAAGAGCAAGGTAACGTTGTTTCTCGCTTTGGCCTGAAACTGGTTTACGGTTCAACGCTGGTGAGCGTCCTGTCTGCCTCTATAGCAGCACTGGTTCTGTAATTCATACCGCGCAATAAAAACCGGGAGTCCTCGCTCCCGGTTTTTTTATGCCTCCAGCGCCGTCAGGGGCAGTGGTTTGCCAATCAAATAGCCCTGCAAATAGTCCACGCCGAATCGCAGCAACATCTCGCGTTGTTCAGCCGATTCCACATATTCAGCCACCACACAAAGCGATTTCGTTTTGGCCATGTTGCAAATGGACTGCACGATCATCGCATCCATGCTGTCGGTGCAGATATCTTTCACGAAGCAGCCATCGATCTTAATGATATCGGCCTCCAGCCGCTTCAGGCGCTCAAAGTTAGCATAGCCGGTACCAAAGTCATCGATAGCAATGCGGAAGCCGTAATCCCGCAGCTGCTGGATATTGTTGATGCTGCTTCCCGAGTCAGAGAAAGCCTGTTCCTCGGTGATCTCAATGACGATATCTTGCGGCGCAATGGCGTAGCGTTCAAAAAGCGCGATGATCTCAGCCGCAATCTCATTTTGCATCAGCGTCAGCGGCATCAGATTGACGGAGAACCGCGTTCCGGCCCGTTCGGACGGATGGCTGCGCATCCACTTCAGCAATTTTTCCACCACGTTCAGGTCAAATCGGTGGCTCAGGTTAAACTGAGCAATCAGCGGAATAAAGCGATCAGGGGTGATGATCTCACCCTCGCTTTCAAGCCTTGAGAGGATTTCAAAGTACCCTTCCCCACGCGCGTTATGGATTGGCTGGGCGTAAAGGTGAAGCCCTCCGACGTCAAGGGCGCGTTTTATGCGGGCCAGCATCAGCACTCTGTCCGTCGTCTGACCGGAGACATCATCCAGACTGTTGGTTAACGCCAGGACGTTATGCCCGGCACAGGACTGCTCGGAGAGCCAGCTCAGCTGACCCAGTGTGTGATGCAGGCTTTCTCCATCGGGCACTTCGCCCCAGGAGGCGCCAAACTCGATGTCGAGTTCAGTCTTGTTCCAGACAATCTTACGGCTGTTCAGATGATCAACCATATATTGCAGACGTTCAGCCGTGCCCGGACCCAGCAAGACCACCACCAGCTCACTGCCTGGCAACTGGAAGAGCTTCTCATCTTTTTGCAATAACGGTTGCAGCGACGCGGTGATCATCTTTTTACAGTGTACACGCATGAGGATGCCGTAGTGACGGCTCAGGAATTCCAGATTATCCAGGCGCAGGCAGCAGATTTTGGCTTCGGGATGGTGCTGTAAAAACACTTCCAGTGCACGAATGTTAGGCAGACCGGTGAGCGGATCGGTAAGCGCCCTCTCCTGCCAACCCTGTTTCAGCCATTCACTTTTCTGATAGATCCGCGACATGTAAAGCAGGCAGATGGCGAAAGAGATCAGCACCGACAGGATAAAGGAGAGCGAATGGCCCGATTCAACGCCATTAAGAAAATTATAATTATAGGTCAACAGCATGAGCGCCGAGGCCGCCCAGAGTAAAGAGATGAGCGCATAGCTCAGACGACCAATCCCCAGGGTAAAAAGAATGAAAACGATTGGCATCAAATAACCCGCAATAAACTGCGATTCAAAAGGCGCGCATAAAATAGCGATCATCGAGATCAACAGCATCAGCCACACAACGATGAATAACGCTTTTTTGTGACAAAAGAGGGGCTTCACGCTTCGCCGCCAGAATGTTCGGGCATAGCGAGGATTAATAATCATTCTTAACGGGTAATAGAACATCATGGTGAAAATCAGGGCGGCACCAATCAGACTCTGAATATCGATAACGTTATAAATTGCAGAGCCTTCGCCGAAATAGGAGGAGATTGTCACCGGGAAATCAAATAAATATCCCGCCAGATACATCGATAATTTGATGCCCACAGGCACCATAAATCCGAGCCAGAAAATACGTATGCCAATGTACTTATTCGGCATGCTGTGCCGCCAGCGCTTGCCCAGCACCAGCCGGATGACGCCACAGGCGGCGAAGACGGAAAACGTCTGACAACATAATAATACGGCTGATTGTAGCAGCGTTAAATCAAGGTTATAAATGTTAGTAACGCTAAAACCAAACAGCAAAGGAATGATTGCCCGTCGTCCAAATAACAACACGATGGCGAGCATAGCACTTAAGGGCAGCCACGCTAAATAAACATCATTTTCGCTGACGATGGCACGTGGTGAGATATAACGAGAAAAAGGAATCGCAATCAGGCTTAGCGCCAGGGCAATCATAAATATTTTTACATTATTGTAAATTTTTCTATTCATTAATCCGGATAATCTATTTTACCATCGTCTCATTGACCGGATGGATAATAGGTTTATTAATTACACGAATCAAGTTCAGGTCTATTTATAGACTTGTTTATTGATTTGGATTGAGGTGAGGTGTAGAAAACGACGTTAATTGCAACAAAAACAGTCTAAATATTTTACAAGATATAAAAAAACCCCCGTCTTGCGACGAGGGTTTAAATTTTGGTGGAGCTAAGCGGGATCGAACCGCTGACCTCTTGCATGCCATGCAAGCGCTCTCCCAGCTGAGCTATAGCCCCACATGTTACTTTACCTACCGCACTCTGTTGGGTTCAGAGTTTGGTGGAGCTAAGCGGGATCGAACCGCTGACCTCCTGCATGCCATGCAGGCGCTCTCCCAGCTGAGCTATAGCCCCATCGTAAAGCTGTCATGTTGACGGGCGGCATAATATGAATTCCGCCGCAGAGTGTCAACGGCAAATTCAGCCTCCGCCTTTCAATCGCCGAAAAATCATGCAAATGAATCACTTTGCGAGCCTGCTCGCAGCCAGGAGTTAAGCTTGTCACGTTTTCACGTAAAACGGTGCTATAAAATGAACCACTAATTAACCCTACAGATATTCAGGAAATTGTATGATCAAGGAACGAATGACGCCAGAAGAGTTAGCCCTGCTGACTGGCTATAGCCGACAGACCATCAATAAATGGGTACGCAAAGAGGGTTGGATTACATCGCCAAAGCCAGGCGTTCAGGGTGGCAAAGCGCGTCTGGTACACGTCAATGAAAAAGTGCGCGACTTTATTCGCAGCGCGCGCAGGGCAACAGAGACGCCGGAACTGCCAGATAAGGCGTACCACGAGGGCTCGCTTCATGCCCTGCTCCTGACGCTGGCGAATGAAATGACGCCGGAAGAGCAAAAGCAGATGACATCGCTGTTACTGCGGGAAGGGATTACCGGCTTGTTACAACGTTTAGGGATTCGCGACCAACGCTGATATGAAAAGATTACGCAGCAAAATGACCACGGAAGAGCTGGCGGACAGTCTGGGCGTAGCCCGACAAACCGTTAATCGCTGGATACGACAGAAAGGATGGAAAACGGAGGCTATCAACGGTGTAAAAGGCGGAAGAGCGAGGGTGATATGTATTGATGCGCACGTTAAGGAGCACATCATTAGTCTTCCCGCCATTCGTAACCGTCGGGCTGTTTACCATGTGGCGGAAAGCCCTTCCCCCTACGGCGTGGCAACCTCATCCAGCCTGCTTCCACAAATTATCGACTCGCTGGAAAACATGACGACTGTCGAACAGGAACGTTTGCACAAGTTGCTCGCTCGTGAAGGGTTGCAGGGTTTTCTCACGCGTCTTGGTATTGCTGAATAACAGGCATAAAAAAACGGCAGGTTACCCTGCCGTTGTTTGTATTACACGAGCATTACTGCTGGCTTTCACGCTCAGCAATAAAGCCCAGCGCCTTGTTGATACGCGCAACGCTACGTGATTTGCCGATGGCATGAACGGTCACGTCCAGCGCCGGAGACTGGCCTGCCCCCGTCACCGCTACGCGCAGCGGCATACCGACTTTACCCATGCCAATTTCCAGCTCATCAGCGGTAGCCTGAATCGCGTGGTGAACATTTTCCGCAGTCCATTCGGTAATGGCTTCGAGTTTGTCACGCACCACTTCCAGCGGCTGACGCGCAACCGGACGCAGGTGTTTCTTGGCCGCGTCGGCGTCGAACGCGTCAAACTCTTCATAGAAGTAACGGCAGCTTTCAGCAATTTCTTTCAGCGTTTTGCAACGTTCGCCAAGCAGCTTCACCAGATCCGCCAGTTCAGGGCCCGTACGGGTATCGATGTTTGCCTGCTCAATGTGCCATTGCAGATAAGTCGCCACATATTCTGGCTGCATGGTATTGATGTAGTGATGGTTCAGCCACAGCAGTTTGTCAGTGTTGAACGCGCTGGCTGATTTGCTGACCGAGTTCAGAGAGAATAGCTCGATCATCTCTTCGCGGCTGAAAATCTCCTGGTCGCCATGAGCCCAGCCCAGACGCACCAGGTAGTTCAGCAGCGCTTCCGGCAGATAGCCGTCATCACGGTACTGCATCACGCTCACCGCGCCATGACGTTTGGACAGCTTTTTACCGTCGTCACCGTTGATCATTGATACGTGCGCATACACCGGTACAGGCGCGTTCAGCGCTTTCAGAATGTTGATCTGACGCGGGGTGTTATTGATATGATCTTCACCACGGATCACGTGAGTGATTTCCATATCCCAGTCGTCCACAACCACGCAGAAGTTATAGGTTGGCGATCCGTCCGTACGACGAATGATGAGGTCGTCCAGCTCCTGGTTGCTGAATTCGATCGGGCCACGGATCTGGTCATCAAAGATAACAGAGCCTTCCTGCGGGTTAGCAAAACGCACTACGCAAGGCTCATCAGCAGCATGCTCGCTGTGGTCATGGCGGCAACGACCGTCATAACGCGGTTTTTCGCCTTTTGCCATTTGCTCTTCGCGCAGCGCATCCAGACGCTCCCTGGAGCAGTAGCACTTATAGGCCGTGCCTGCCACCAGCATCTCGTCAATTACGGCGTTATAGCGGTCAAAACGTTTGGTCTGGAAGTATGGGCCTTCGTCCCACGCCAGATTCAGCCAGTTCATCCCATCCATAATGGCTTCAATTGCTTCCGGCGTTGAGCGCTCCAGATCGGTGTCTTCAATACGCAGCACAAACTCACCGTTGTTGTGACGTGCGAAAAGCCAGGAGTAGAGAGCGGTACGTGCACCACCGACATGCAGATAGCCTGTCGGGCTCGGCGCGAAGCGAGTTTTGATTTTCATGAAATGGCCTTACGTTATAAAGATGCCGGTAATCGGCAAATTCCGGGAAGAAAACAATGGGCAATATTCTATCACTGTGGGCCGATTCCTCAATGTCGATCACTTTATCCGGTTCGAGATTGCTGTTTTTGTTTATAAATCATGCGCCACAGTCCGTTTTGCGATCGTTTTGACTAATTTTACGACGAACGAATAAAAACTTTAGAAAATGCGTTGACTCATTTTCAACTCTCCCTATAATGCGACTCCACACAGCGGGGGTGATTAGCTCAGTTGGTAGAGCATCTCCTTTACACGGAGGGGGTCGGCGGTTCGAGCCCGTCATCACCCACCATCTACTTCGGTAGACTCGCAGTGTAGATAAGCATTGAGATTGGGCGATTAGCTCAGTTGGTAGAGCATCTCCTTTACACGGAGGGGGTCGGCGGTTCGAGCCCGTCATCGCCCACCATTCTCACCTTATCGCAGCAGTTCCGAAATGGGCGATTAGCTCAGTTGGTAGAGCATCTCCTTTACACGGAGGGGGTCGGCGGTTCGAGCCCGTCATCGCCCACCATTTCGGGTCGTTAGCTCAGTTGGTAGAGCAGTTGACTTTTAATCAATTGGTCGCAGGTTCGAATCCTGCACGACCCACCAATGTAAAAAAGCGCCCTAAAGGCGCTTTTTTGCTATCTGCGATATAGCACATCCCCATTGCAGCCAGACCGCTTGTTTTACTCAAGCTCACGCCTTCTTTGCCGATACCTCTATTTTATGGCGAAAAGGATCTCAATATGACAACTCTTAAGCCCGTTTCTCTGTCAGCGATGGAAATCGGCAGCGTAGATAACAGCTCCGGCGGAAACGACATTGCTTCTCAAATCACCCGTCTGACCAAACAGATTACGAAAGTCACTCAGCAACTCAAAGAAGTGGCCATGGGTGATGCCACAGCAGAAGAAAAGCAAAAGCAGCAAGAGTTACTCGAATCTCAGCTGGCTATGTTGCAGGCACAGCTGGCGCAATTGCAGCGTCAGCAGGCCGAAGAGGCGATGCCAAAGCAGGAAAACGGTCAGGCCGTGGCGGAAGGCATCAATAAGCCCTCCGCGGAGCATCAGATTAATATCTACATCTGATTATTGGTTTCGTTGAAGAGTGGATCGCGTGTGCGGGCCTCCATCAAACGTTCGGCCTGCATACGCACCACATCCCAGCAGGCATGCGCCGCGCCGGAAAGAGACCTGTTTTTACGGCGTACCAGCATCAGCTGGCGTTCGACACAGGGTACGAAACGCTTCACCGTTAAACGACTCCCCTGCGGCAGTGGCAGCGCCAGCGCCGGCAGAACGCTGATGCCAATCCCCGCTTCGACCATGGGGAATAGCGTGGCAGGATGCCCGATCTCCTGCACAATGGTTGCCTTAACGCCCTGCGCGGTCAGTGCGGCATCTATCAGCGGGCGGCTGCCTGATGCATAATCCTGTAGCACCAGGTTTGCCCCTTGCAAGGCCTGCCAGGCCACCTGCGGCAGCGATGCCAGCGGATCATCATCGCGGCAGAGCAGTAAAAAGGGTTCCGAGAGCACCACTTCACATTCCAGGTCGCTTACCGCCCCGGGATCAATAACGATGCCAAAATCCACATCCCCCTGACGGATACTCTCCAGTACCCACTGCTGCGGCCTGTCATGCAAAACAAAATCGATATCCGGATAGCGGTGATTACTTTCAGCGATGCACTGAGGAATAAGATGCGCTGAAATCGTCTGGCTCGCCGCCACTCTCACGGTGCCGGAAAGCTGTTGTCCGAGCCGGCCAACATCCCTGAGCGTACTGTTCAGTTCATCCAGCAGCCTTTCCAGACGCATTGCCAGCTGCTGTCCCGCTTCGGTGAGCACCACTTCTCGCGTCGTGCGGTCGAGCAGCTTCACACCCGTTTGCGTTTCAAGCTCCTTAACGCTATGGCTCACCGCCGACTGGCTGAGGCCAATCATCTCCCCTGCCCGGCTAAAGCTGCGGGCCTGCGCGACGGTGACAAAAACGCGAAGCTGACGTAACGAATAATTCATCTGTTTAATTCATGAATGGATGCAATAAATCAATTTTATTTCTCAAAGGGAAGTAAGCACAATAGCGGCATCTGTTTTCAGGAGTGATTATGAAACTTTTTCGTATCCTTGATCCGTTTACGCTGACCCTGATTGGTGTCGTCTTGCTGGCCTCGTTCTTCCCGGCGCGGGGCAGTTTCGTTCCGGTTATTGAAGGACTGACCGCGGCAGCCATTGCCCTGCTGTTCTTTATGCATGGCGCCAAACTCTCCCGGGAAGCCATTATTGCAGGCGGTAGCCACTGGCGACTGCACCTGTGGGTAATGTGCAGCACCTTTATCCTTTTCCCGGTTCTGGGCGTGCTGTTCGCCTGGTGGGCGCCAGTGAATGTCGATCCGGCGCTGTATACCGGTTTCCTTTATATGTGCATTTTACCGGCCACCGTGCAGTCCGCTATTGCCTTTACCTCGCTGGCGGGCGGTAACGTCGCGGCGGCGGTCTGTTCTGCTTCCGCTTCCAGCCTGCTGGGGATCTTTGTTTCACCGCTGCTGGTCGGTCTGCTGATGAACATGCACGGTGCGGAAGGCAATCTGGAGCAGGTGGGTAAAATTTGTCTGCAACTGCTGCTGCCGTTTGTGCTCGGACACTTATCCCGTCCCTGGATTGGGGCATTTGTGGCGAAACATAAAAAATGGATCGGGAAAACGGACCAAAGCTCAATTCTGCTGGTGGTTTACACGGCCTTCAGCGAAGCCGTGGTGAACGGTATCTGGCACAGGGTGGGCGCTGGATCGCTGCTGTTTATTGTGGTGGTAAGCATCGTTCTTCTGGCCATTGTCATCGCGGTTAACGTCTTTGTGGCCCGCAAATGCGGCTTCAATAAAGCCGATGAAATCACCATTGTATTTTGCGGATCGAAAAAGAGCCTCGCCAACGGGATCCCAATGGCTAATATCCTGTTCCCGACGTCCGTCATTGGGATGATGGTGTTGCCGCTGATGATTTTCCATCAGATCCAGCTGATGGTATGTGCAGTACTGGCGCGGCGTTACAAGGCGCAGACGGAAAAGCTGGCGCAGGAAGAGACCCGCGCCGCGAAAGTTTAAGGACGTTTCAGGGGCTGAACCAGCTGGGTCAGCCCCTCTGTTTTGATCAGTAACGTGATAGCCATCAGCTCGCCCAGACGCCCGGCGGGGAACTCATCCTTACGGGCAAACCACAGCAGATACTCTTCCGGTAAATCAATCAGCCTGCGGCCCTTATATTTACCGAACGGCATCTCCGTATTGGCGATCTCAACGAGCTGCTCTTTTTCCACGTCACTCTCCTAACAGGTGCATCATTTCCGCTTCATCGATCACCTCGATGCCAAGCTCCTGCGCTTTTGCCAGCTTCGAACCGGCCGCTTCCCCGGCAATCACCAGGTCGGTTTTCTTCGATACGCTGCCCGCCACTTTTGCCCCCAGCGCCACCAGGCGCGCTTTCGCGTCATCGCGCGAGAGCTGGCTCAGGCTGCCGGTCAGCACCACCGTTTTACCGGCAAACGGGCTGTCGATCTCTTCGGCATTAACCACTACCGGTGCGGGCCAGTGAATGCCCTGTTCCAGTAATTTACCGATCACTTCACGGTTGCTCTCTTCGGCAAAGAAGTTGAAGACGTGGGTGGCGACCACAATGCCGACATCAGGGACTTTCTGTAGCTCGTCGATGGTGGCTTTCTCCAGCGCGTCCAGCGTGCCGAAATACGCCGCCAGCCCGGCCGCCGTCGCCTCGCCGACTTCACGAATGCCGAGCGCGTAAAGGAAACGGGCAAAGGTGGTGTTTTTGGCCGCCTCGAGCGCGTTGACGATGTTCTGGGCAGATTTCGGACCCATACGTTCAAGACCGGTCAGCTTACCTGCCGTCAGGGTAAAGAGGTCCGCTGGCGTATGGACATACTCTTTCTCAACTAACTGGTCGATAATCTTGTCACCCATTCCGTCCACGTCCATCGCCCGGCGGGAGACGAAGTGCTTCAGGGACTCTTTACGCTGCGCGCCGCAGATTAACCCGCCCGTACAGCGCGTTACCGCTTCACCTTCCACGCGCTCAACGTCCGAACCACATACCGGACAGTGGGCTGGAAACTCGATGGCACGGGTATCGGCAGGACGGTCAGACTCCACAACGTTAACCACCTGTGGGATCACATCACCCGCGCGGCGAATCACCACTTTGTCACCAATGCGTAGCCCCAGGCGGGCAATTTCATCGGCGTTATGCAGGGTGGCGTTACTTACCAGCACGCCAGCCACCTGCACAGGCTCCAGACGCGCCACAGGCGTAATCGCCCCCGTACGCCCTACCTGAAACTCCACGTCGCGAACGAAGGTCATCTGCTCCTGCGCCGGGAATTTAAACGCCACCGCCCAGCGCGGCGCACGGGCCACAAATCCCAACTGTTCCTGCAACGCCAGCGAGTTAACCTTGATCACCACGCCGTCAATATCAAACCCGAGCGTGGGACGATCTTCTTCAACCTTGTGATAGAACGCCAGCACCGCCTCGGGAGAGTCGCAGAGCTGCACGCGGTTGCTTACCGGTAATCCCCACTCTTTGAACTGCATTAAGCGTCCCAGGTGGGTATCTGGCAGGTCACCGCCTTCCAGGATCCCGACGCCGTAGCAGAAGAAAGTAAGCGGTCGCTTCGCGGTGATACGCGGATCGAGCTGACGCAGCGAACCTGCCGCCGCGTTACGCGGGTTAGCAAACACTTTCCCGCCGGTACGACGCGCTTCTTCGTTGATCTTCTCGAAGCCCGCCTGCGGAAGGAATACTTCCCCGCGCACTTCCAGCCGGGCGGGAATGTTATCGCCACGCAGTTTCAGCGGGATCGCACGAATGGTGCGCACATTGGTGGTTATGTCTTCCCCGGTAGTGCCGTCGCCGCGCGTTGCGGCACGCACCATCACGCCGTTCTCATAAAGAATACTGACTGCCAGACCATCCAGCTTCAGCTCGCAGCACCAGCTCAGATTGTCGACGCTCTTCAGGCGATCCTGCACACGCTTGTTGAAAGCCAGAAAACTCTCTTCATCAAACACGTTATCCAGCGAGAGCATCGGCACTTCATGGCGCACCTGGCTGAAAGCGCCCAGCGGTTCCGCGCCGACGCGCTGCGTTGGGGAATCGGGCGTAATCAGTTCGGGGTGCTGCGCTTCCAGCTCGCGCAGTTCACGCATCAGGCGGTCATATTCCGCATCCGGCACTTCCGGTGCGTCCATAACATGATAGAGATATTCATGATGGCGAAGCGTGGTTCGCAGTTCAGTAAGTTGTTGTTCGATTGAGTCCATATCGCACCATCAATGAGAAAAACCCCCGACAGGCGGGGGTTGAGGAGGAGGTGAAGTTAACGCGACGATTACGCGTTCGCTTCCTTAACTTCGCGGATGCGGTCCTGATACTCGCGCAGTTTCTGCGGCGTCATCATTCGACGCTGATCGTCGAGCACCACACCGCCCACTTCGTCGGCGATGTGCTGAGCGGACTGTAGCATCAGCTTAAAGTTTTGCAGCTCGTCACCGTAGGACGGCACCTGCATAAAGATCGTAACCCCCGGCGTGACGAAATCACCGGTCATTTCCGGGTCAAACGTGCCTGGATTGACCATATTGGCCAGGCTAAACAGCGCCGGACCGCTGCCGTCAGGACTCAGGTGGCGATGGAAAATATTCATGTCGCCGAACTTGAAGCCTGCCTGTTGGATGCTGTTAAGCAGCACGTCACCGTTCAGATGGGTGCCATGATGAGCAGCCACGTTCATGATGATCACCGCTTCTTTACGCTGCGGCTTTTCAACAACCGGTTCTGGCTCTGCAACCGGCTCTGGCTCAACGCGCGGAGCGGGCTGTGGCGCAGGCGGTTCAGGCTGCGGCTGCGGTTGTTGTACCGGCTGCGGCTGCTGAACAGGCTGTGGCTGCTGAACAGGCTGTGGCTGATGCACTGGCTGTGCAGGCTGTTGCACAGGTTGCGGCTGTACAGGCTGTGGCGCAACGGGCTGCTGTTGCACAGGCTGCTGCGGCGTATGACGAACAGGTTCTTCCACTGGCGGCGGCGCTGGCTGGCGCGGCTGGGCAGAGGCATACGGTGGTTGATACTGGTGCTGCGGAGCGCGGGGGGCTTCATGCTCTCCATGCGCTGCGCCGGGCGCAGTATTGACCCGATGAACACGAACTTCACCCACGCCGTCGTCGTCAGGACCGTCGATGTCGTCTTCAACGTCATCGTCGTCACGACTGGACTTCATGCGCTTCAGTGGACGATCGCGAAACATAGAGGAACGCTCTTTACGGCTGGTCCAGAAACCATGTACCAGTAAAGCGATTATGGCGATCGCGCCAACAATGATTAATATCAGACGCAAATCCTGCATCATTATATTCTCTGTTGTTCTAACACCTTGCCACCACGGCAAACATTTACTCACTAAGAGTATTTGCCGTTTACGTCAAGTGCAAGTGTATGCAGAGCATTCACAGCATAAAGATGAGCTAAATCGTGCTTTTTGCTGGTTTTTCGAACATTTCCGAACTGGTCATTAGTCCGTAACTGGATAATATAGGCGGGCAATTCCACTGGTTGTGTAAAAAGGAGTACAGCCTGGTATGGTTACAACATCTTCTTCTGCCCCACGCAGCGGGGTCTGGTACTTTTCTCAGGGCTGGAAACTGGTCTCCCTGCCGGGCATTCGACGCTTCGTTATTTTGCCGTTGCTTATCAACATTATTCTGATGGGGGGCGCGTTCTGGTGGCTGTTCACCAGACTGGAAAGCTGGATCCCTTCCCTGATGAGCTATGTGCCGGACTGGTTACAGTGGTTGGACTACCTGCTCTGGCCGATTGCGGTTATCTCCGTGCTGCTGGTTTTCGGCTATTTCTTTTCGACGATAGCAAACTGGATAGCCGCGCCGTTCAACGGTCTGCTGGCCGAACAGCTGGAAGCGCGCCTGACCGGTGCGACGCCGCCTGACACGGGCGTACTGGGGATCGTGAAAGATCTCCCCCGCATCATGAAGCGTGAATGGCAGAAGTTCGCCTGGTATCTCCCGCGGGCAATTGTGCTGCTTATCCTTTACTTTGTACCCGGGATTGGCCAGACGGTTGCGCCCGTGCTGTGGTTCCTGTTCAGCGCCTGGATGCTTGCTATCCAGTACTGTGATTATCCGTTCGATAACCACAAAGTACCGTTTAAAGAGATGCGCACTGCCCTGCGCACTCAGAAGGTTGCCAACATGCAGTTTGGCGCGCTGACCAGCCTGTTCACCATGATCCCTTTCCTGAATTTGTTCATCATGCCCGTCGCCGTTTGCGGCGCGACGGCAATGTGGGTGGACTGCTACCGTGCTAAGCACGCGTTATGGAAGTAATGCAAAAATGTGTAAAAGAGGGGTGGCTTATGCCGCCCCTTATTCCATACTGATCCCCATTATTTCCTTGCAGCATATAGATATGCGATTTCCTTACTTCCCCATACCTGTTCAACAGGTATGCTGGGTCGGTATCCCAATTTCATACAGTTAAGGACAGGCCATGAGTAAGATTTATGAAGACAACTCGCTGACTATCGGTCATACGCCCCTGGTTCGACTGAACCGTATCGGTAATGGACGCATTCTGGCGAAGGTCGAATCTCGTAACCCAAGCTTCAGTGTTAAATGCCGTATCGGTGCGAATATGATTTGGGATGCTGAAAAGCGTGGCGTGCTGAAACCTGGGGTTGAGCTGGTTGAACCCACCAGCGGTAACACCGGTATTGCTCTGGCCTATGTTGCGGCGGCGCGTGGCTATAAGCTGACGCTGACTATGCCTGAGACCATGAGCATTGAGCGTCGTAAGCTGCTGAAAGCGCTGGGTGCGAACCTGGTCCTGACCGAAGGCGCAAAAGGCATGAAGGGCGCGATTCAGAAGGCCGAAGAAATTGTTGCCAGCGATCCGGCAAAATATCTGCTGCTCCAGCAGTTCAGCAACCCGGCCAACCCGGAAATTCATGAGAAAACCACCGGCCCGGAAATCTGGGAAGATACCGACGGTCAGGTTGATGTGTTTATCTCCGGGGTAGGCACCGGCGGTACGCTGACCGGGGTGTCTCGCTATATTAAAGGCACGAAAGGTAAAAAAGATCTGATTACCGTTGCCGTTGAGCCAACCGACTCACCGGTTATCGCTCAGGCGCTGGCAGGCGAAGAGATCAAACCTGGCCCTCACAAAATCCAGGGTATCGGCGCTGGCTTTATTCCAGGCAACCTGGATCTGAAGCTGATCGATAAAGTCGTCGCCATTACCAATGAAGAAGCCATCTCCACGGCGCGTCGCCTGATGGATGAGGAAGGCATTCTGGCGGGTATCTCTTCCGGTGCGGCGGTTGCGGCAGCGCTCAAACTGCTGGAAGATGAAACCTTTACCAATAAGAACATTGTGGTTATCCTACCGTCTTCGGGTGAGCGTTACTTAAGCACAGCACTGTTTGCCGATCTCTTCACAGAGAAAGAACTGCAACAGTGATGCCAGCATGTTAAAAACGCGTAAAAAAGCACCTTTTCAGGTGCTTTTTTGTGGCCTGCTTCAAAGTTTTACCCCTCCTGGCATTGCTTCACCCCGTTGGGTCTGGTATTTAAACCAGCAATTATTTTGATGCGCGAAATTAATCGGTGAACGAAATAGCGCTGCTGAATCGATTTTATGATTTGGTTCAAGTCTTGCTTTCACTGCATAATGTTTAATGACGATTGAAACGTCAGCGCTAACTATACAGGCTAAAGTTAAGTCGCCAGGCTAGACTTTAGTTCCACAACACTAAACCTATAAGTTGGGGAAATACAATGTTCCAGCAAGAAGTTACCATTACCGCTCCGAACGGTCTGCACACCCGCCCTGCTGCTCAGTTTGTTAAAGAAGCGAAAGGCTTCACTTCTGAAATCACTGTGACTTCCAACGGCAAAAGCGCTAGCGCAAAAAGCCTGTTCAAGCTGCAAACTCTGGGCCTGACTCAGGGTACCGTTGTTACCATCTCCGCTGAAGGTGAAGACGAGCAGAAAGCAGTTGAGCATCTGGTTAAGCTGATGGCTGAACTCGAGTAAGTTTACCGGGTTCTTTTCAATATCAGTCACAAGTAAGGTAGGGTTATGATTTCAGGCATTTTAGCATCCCCGGGTATCGCTTTCGGCAAAGCATTGCTGCTGAAAGAAGACGAAATCGTCATTGACCGGAAAAAAATTTCTGCCGACAAGGTTGATCAGGAAGTTGAACGTTTTCTGAGCGGTCGTGCCAAGGCATCTGCGCAACTGGAAGCGATTAAAACTAAAGCTGGCGAAACTTTCGGTGAAGAAAAAGAAGCCATCTTCGAAGGGCACATTATGCTGCTCGAAGATGAGGAGCTGGAGCAGGAAATCATAGCCCTGATTAAAGATAAAGGCATGACGGCCGACGCGGCTGCGCATGAAGTTATCGAAGGTCAGGCATCTGCCCTGGAAGAGCTGGACGATGAATACCTGAAAGAACGTGCGGCTGACGTACGTGACATCGGTAAGCGCCTGCTGCGCAACATCCTGGGTCTGGCCATCATCGATCTGAGCGCGATTCAGGACGAAGTCATCCTGGTTGCCGCTGACCTGACCCCGTCTGAAACCGCACAGCTGAACCTGAACAAGGTGCTGGGTTTCATTACAGATGCAGGTGGACGTACCTCCCACACCTCAATCATGGCGCGTTCTCTGGAGCTGCCAGCCATTGTGGGTACCGGTAGCGTGACCTCCCAGGTGAAAAACGACGACTATCTGATTCTGGATGCCGTAAACAATGTGGTTTACGTCAACCCAACTAACGATGTGATCGAGCAGCTGCGTTCCGTTCAGGAGCAGGTTGCTACCGAGAAAGCGGAACTCGCTAAACTGAAAGATCTGCCAGCCATCACGCTGGACGGCCATCAGGTTGAAGTGTGCGCTAACATCGGTACCGTACGTGACGTTGACGGCGCTGAGCGCAACGGCGCGGAAGGTGTAGGTCTGTATCGTACTGAATTCCTGTTCATGGATCGCGACGCTCTGCCAACGGAAGAAGAGCAGTTTGCAGCGTACAAAGCGGTTGCGGAAGCGTGCGGCTCGCAGGCTGTAATCGTCCGTACCATGGACATCGGTGGCGACAAAGAGCTGCCGTACATGAACTTCCCGAAAGAAGAGAACCCGTTCCTGGGCTGGCGTGCCGTGCGTATCGCCATGGATCGCAAAGAGATCCTGCGTGACCAGGTTCGCGCTATTCTGCGTGCCTCCGCTTTCGGTAAACTGCGCATCATGTTCCCGATGATCATCTCTGTTGAAGAAGTGCGTGCACTGAAGAAAGAGATCGAAATCTACAAACAGGAACTGCGCGACGAAGGTAAAGCATTTGACGAATCCATTGAGATCGGCGTGATGGTGGAAACACCGGCAGCCGCGACCATTGCGCGTCATTTAGCCAAAGAAGTTGATTTCTTTAGTATCGGTACCAATGATTTAACGCAGTACACCCTGGCAGTTGACCGTGGTAATGATATGATTTCACATCTCTACCAGCCAATGTCACCGTCCGTACTGAATTTGATCAAGCAAGTTATTGATGCTTCTCATGCAGAAGGTAAATGGACTGGCATGTGTGGTGAGCTTGCAGGCGACGAACGTGCTACACTTCTGTTGCTGGGTATGGGTCTGGACGAATTCTCTATGAGCGCCATTTCCATCCCGCGCATTAAGAAGATTATCCGTAACACGAACTTCGAAGATGCGAAGGTGTTAGCAGAGCAGGCTCTTGCTCAACCGACAACGGACGAGTTAATGACGCTGGTTAACAAGTTCATTGAAGAAAAAACAATCTGCTAATCCACGAGATGCGGCCCAATTTACTGCTTAGGAGAAGATCATGGGTTTGTTCGATAAACTGAAATCTCTGGTTTCTGATGACAAGAAAGACTCCGGAACTATTGAGATTGTTGCTCCGCTCTCCGGCGAGATCGTCAACATCGAAGACGTGCCGGATGTAGTGTTTGCTGAGAAAATCGTTGGTGATGGCATTGCTATCAAACCAACTGGCAACAAAATGGTTGCTCCAGTTGACGGCACCATCGGTAAAATTTTTGAAACCAACCATGCGTTCTCTATCGAATCCGATAGCGGTATCGAACTGTTCGTTCACTTCGGTATCGACACCGTTGAACTGAAAGGCGAAGGCTTCAAACGTATCGCGGAAGAAGGCCAGCGTGTTAAAGTTGGCGACCCGGTAATTGAATTCGATCTGCCGCTGCTGGAAGAAAAAGCCAAGTCTACCCTGACGCCGGTTGTTATCTCCAACATGGACGAAATCAAAGAACTGATCAAACTGTCTGGCAGCGTCACCGTGGGTGAAACCCCGGTTATCCGCATCAAGAAGTAATTCTTGCCGCACAGAAAAATGGCGCCTTCGGGCGCCATTTTTGTTTATGCAGGCAGAATAAGCTCGTCATAGCCTTTCGACTGCGTGTAGATCATAACGTCAGTCACCCGATCGCCCGCCATGCGAATGGCATCGGCAACGGTTTTCCCTCCCACAATGCCGCTGACCAGCTCCGAACAGAACAGATCGCCCGTTCCTTTCAGGTCCGTCTCTACGCGCGGGTGCGCGCTTACGGTAACACCTTCTTCGCTCACCAGCACGACGTGGATATTCTGCGGATCGTCAGCCACTGGCGCACTGGTGATCGCCACCCATTTCAGCGAGTCGGACAGCAGCCCCTGCGCGGCGGCAATGGCGCTCTCCGGCGTACGGCACGGTTTGCCGCTCAGCACTTCCAGTTCATACACGTTGGGCGTAATGCCCTGGGCCAGCGGGAGCAGATGCTCACGGTAGGCTTCAGGAATATCCGGCTTCACGTACATCCCGCTGTCGATATCCCCGATTACCGGATCAACCAGCACCAGCAGATCGGGATGTTGCACTTTGATTGCCTTCAGCCACTGCGCCAGCAGCACGATCTGGCTGGCACTGCCCATATAGCCGGTGGTGACCGCTTTAAGCTCGCGCAGGATCTCGCGCTCTTCCAGCGCCTTCAGGTAGCCGCTGAACCACTCGTCCGGGATCACCCCGCCGTAGAAGGTGTCGTAGTGCGGCGTATTGCTGAACAGCACCGTCGGCACAGCGGTAACGTTCAGCCGGTGGGTGCGAATATTCGGCACCGCGATGCTGTTTCCCACGCTGCCGTACACCACCTGCGACTGAACGGCGACAATATCGGTTTGCTGCGCCCGGGTGTTATCCCGGAATAAAATCATCTCCATGACGCTTAAATCCCCGCCCCCTGCGAATAACTCTCTTCACCAAAGACGCCGGTAGACAGGTAACGGTCGCCGCGATCGCAAATAATCGCCACGACCACCGCTCCCGGCGTGGACTCAGCCACCCGGATCGCGCCCGCTACGGCACCGCCAGAGCTGACGCCGCAGAAAATACCTTCACGCACGGCCAGCTCACGCATGGTATTTTCCGCCTCGCGCTGATGAATATCCAGCACCTGGTCCACAAGCTGCGCATTAAAGATGCCCGGCATATACTCCGCTGGCCAGCGGCGGATGCCCGGAATACTGCTTCCCTCTTCCGGTTGCAGGCCGACAATCGTCACCGGCTTCTCCTGTTCGCGCAGAAAGCGTGACACACCGGTGATCGTGCCCGTGGTCCCCATGCTGGAGACAAAGTGGGTGAGGCGCCCGTCGGTTTGCTGCCAGATTTCCGGGCCGGTGGTGGTGTAGTGCGTGTAGGGGTTGTCCGGGTTGTTGAACTGGTCGAGCAGCTTGCCTTCCCCGCGCTCCGCCATCGCTAACGCTAAATCTCGCGCCCCTTCCATCCCCTGCTCTTTGCTCACCAGAATCAGCTCGGCTCCATAGGCGCGCATGGCGGCCCGGCGCTCCTGGCTCATGTTATCCGGCATCAACAACTTCATGCGGTAGCCTTTCAGGGCGGCAATCATTGCCAGCGCGATACCGGTGTTACCGCTGGTGGCTTCGATCAGCACGTCGCCGGGCTTAATTTCACCGCGCTTTTCGGCCTGGACAATCATCGACAGCGCCGCCCGGTCTTTTACCGACCCCGCCGGGTTATTGCCTTCGAGTTTGACCCAGATTTCGCTGCCGTTATCAGGCCCCATGCGCTGAAGTTTGACCAGAGGGGTGTTGCCGATGGTGTGTTCGAGTGTATTCACGATTTTTACTCAATAAAAAAGCCGGGTGGCGCTTAGCTTACCCGGCCTACAAGACGCAGTGATAACTGTAGGCCCGGTCAGCGAAGCGCCACCGGGCGATAAACATACTAATAACCTATCAGGCTGACTCCGCCAGAGCAATATCCTCGCGCGTCTCAATGCGCTCGTTACCGTGATAAATGCGCGCGTGTTGCAGCCCCACAAAAAGACGCTCTCCCCGGTGCGGCGGCACGTCGTCACGCATAACCACGGTCAGCGGCTCGGTGTACCAGCCCAGGGGCTGTACCACCAATTGGGTGTAGTGGCCTTTAGGGCTAGCTTCCAGCACCTGCACCGGAAGCGGTGAATCCAGGCTGGTACGGCGGCTGACGTCCACTTCCCACGGACGCAGGAACAGATCCACCGGCCCCTGATGCGCGGAGGTATACCCCAGCGGCCAGCGGTGCGCGCCAACGTGGAACTGACCGCCGCGAATGGTGCCCTGAAGGCGGTTGACTTCCCCCATAAACTCCAGCACAAAGCGGGTCGCCGGTTCACGCCAGAGCTGCTCTGGCTCGTCAACCTGCTCAATATTGCCCTGACTCATCACCACCACGCGGTCGGCCACTTCCATCGCCTCTTCCTGATCGTGGGTCACGAAAACGCTGGTGAACTGGAGTTCCTCATGCAGCTGACGCAGCCAGCGGCGCAGCTCTTTTCGCACCTGCGCATCCAGCGCGCCAAACGGTTCGTCCAGCAGCAGAATTTGCGGTTCAACGGCTAACGCACGCGCCAGCGCCACGCGCTGCTTCTGCCCGCCGGAAAGTTGAGCCGGAAAGCGGTCCGCCAGATGCGCAAGCTGCACCATCTCCAGCAGTTTGGTCACTTTCGCTTTGATGGCGGCGGCATCCGGACGTTCACGACGCGGCAGCACGGTCAGGCCAAACGCAATGTTGTCGAATACCGTCATGTGGCGGAACAGCGCATAATGCTGAAATACAAAGCCCACTTTACGGTCGCGGGCGTGCAGACGGCTAACGTCCGTACCGTGGAAGCGGATATGTCCACTGGTCTGGTGTTCAAGCCCGGCGATAATGCGCAGCAGCGTGGTTTTTCCGGAGCCAGACGGCCCCAGCAGCGCCACCATTTGTCCGGAAGGGATATCCAGCGAGATATCATTCAGCACCTGGGTGCGACCAAAAGACTTCTTAATATTGGCAATCTCAATGCTCATGATTTCCCTCCTGATGCTGACGTTTTTCCTGATTCTCTAAACGCCACTGCACCACACTCTTCAAAAACAGGGTCAAAATGGCCATCAGCGTCAGCAACGCTGCGGCAGTAAACGAGCCGATGGTGTTGTAGTCCTGCTGTAATAATTCAATCTGTAACGGCAGCGACAGGGTTTCGCCGCGAATCGAGCCGGATACCACCGACACCGCGCCAAATTCACCGATCGCACGGGCGTTGGTCAGCACCACGCCGTAAAGCAGCGCCCAGCGAATATTCGGCAGCGTGACGCGGCGGAACATCTGCCAGCCGGAAGCGCCGAGCAGTACCGCGGCTTCATCTTCATGGCTGCCCTGGCTGAGCATCACCGGCACCAGCTCGCGCACCACGAACGGACAGGTGACAAAGACGGTCACCAGCACCATCCCCGGCCAGGCGAACATGATTTGCAGGTCGTGCTCATCCAGCCAGCCGCCCAGCGGGCCATTGGAGCCGTAGAAGAGCAGATAAACCAGACCCGCCACCACCGGAGACACCGCAAACGGGATATCCAGCAGGGTCAGCAGCAGCTGACGCCCCGGGAAGTTAAAGCGCGTTACCAGCCAGGCCAGCAATACGCCAAACACCAGATTCACCGGGACGGTGATCAGGGCAATCATCACCGTCAGCCAGATGGCGTGGAGCATGTCCGGATCGGCCAGGTTTTGCAGCGCGGGCATAATCCCTTTGCTGAAGGCCTGCACGAAGATGTACACCATCGGCACGACGAGAATGAATGCGGAGACCAGCACGCCGGTACCAATCAGAAACCATTTGCCCCAGTTGATGCGGGGCGCGTCATAGCGCTTCAATTGCGTAACTTCCGCCATCAGTGACCTACCACACGTCGACCAAAGCGACTTTGCAGAGTGTTAATCGAGAACAGCAGCAGCAGCGACGCGGCAAGGATCACCGAGGCAATCGCGCTCGCGGCCGGATAATCAAACTCCTGCAAACGGACAAAAATCATCAGCGAGGTCACTTCGGTTTTCCACGCGATGTTCCCGGCGATAAAAATAACCGCGCCAAATTCACCGAGGCTGCGGGTAAAGGAGAGCGCCACCCCCGCCAGCAAGGCCGGAGAAAGTTCCGGCAGCACAACCTTACGGAAACTCTGCCAGCGCGTGGCGCCCAGGGTTTCCGCGGCCTCTTCGTATTCGGGGCCTAACTCTTCCAGCACCGGCTGTACGGTACGCACCACAAACGGGATGCTGGTGAAGGCCATCGCCACCGCGATACCGATCCAGGTATAGGTTACTTTGATATCAAACTTCGCCAGCCATTCGCCGTAAAAGCCGTTCACGGAGAACAGCGACGCCAGCGTCAAACCGGCCACCGCCGTCGGCAGGGCAAACGGCAGATCCATCAGGGCGTCGAGCAGCGTGCGGCCCGGGAAGCGATAGCGGGTTAAGATCCACGCCATCAGCAGGCCAAACACGCCGTTAAAAATCGAGGCCACGAACGCAGACAGCAGCGTGACCTTGTAGGCCGCCACCACCTGCGGGTTGGTGACCACTTCCCAGTACTGGGACCAGCTCATCTCAGCGAGCTGCATCACCAGAGCGCTGAGCGGTAACAATAAAATCAGACAGACGAACAGCAGGCTGGTCCCGAGGCTTAAGGTAAAACCCGGCAGCACACGTCTTGTTGATCCTGCAAACATTACTTACGCCCCGCCGCCAGCAATTTGTCTAACTCACCGCCGCTGGCAAAATGCGTTTTCATCACCTCAGGCCAGGCGCCGAAATGATTTTCCACGCGGAACAGCTCGGTCTGCGGGAATTTGTCTTTCAGCTTGTCCATCACGTCCGGATTATTAACGCGGTAGTAATAGTCAGTAATCACCGTCTGCGCCTGCGGGCTGTACAGATAGTTGAGATAGGCTTTTGCCGCTTTCTCAGTGCCGTTGGCTTTGACGTTTTTATCCACCCAGGCCACCGGGAACTCGGCCAGAATGTTGGTTTTCGGGATAACCACTTCGAAGCCCTGCGCTTCGTACTGTTTACGAATATTGTTCACTTCGGATTCAAAGCTGATCAGAACGTCGCCCAGCCCGCGCTCGGCGAAGGTGGTGGTTGCGCCCCGGCCGCCGGTATCAAACACTTCGACGTTTTTCAGGAACTGGGTCATAAACTGTTCGGTTTTCGCTTTATCGTTACCGTCAGCTTTGTCCGCCGCGCCCCACGCCGCCAGATAGGTATAACGTGCGTTGCCGGAGGTTTTCGGATTCGGGAAAATCAGCTTGACGTCAGAACGCACCAAGTCGTTCCAGTCGTGAATGTTTTTCGGGTTGCCCTTGCGCACCAGGAAGCCCATGGTGGAGTAGAACGGTGAGCTGTTGTTCGGCAGGCGGCTCTGCCAGTCCGCCGGGATCAGCTTGCCTTTGTCGTGCAGGATCTGCACGTCCGTGACCTGGTTGTAGGTCACCACATCCGCTTTCAGCCCCTGCAAAATGGCCAGCGCCTGCTTGGATGAACCGGCGTGCGACTGTTTGATGGTCAGCTTGTCGCCGTTGTTCTCTTTCGCCCACTGCTGTTCAAATGCGGGGTTAAGGGCGGCAAACAGCTCGCGCGAAACATCATAAGAACTGTTCAGCAACTCGGTTGCCTGCGCCTGCGCCACCAGCAGTAAACCTGCCAGTGCCAGCGATCCTTTTTTCAGTACAGTAGCGGCCATTGCGCACCCTTATAAATGTGATGACTATCTTATAGTCATAATATTTATAACGGAGTCTAAAGGAGTAACGGTTTTATATACCGTTTGGTGATTTAGAAGCAGAAAAGGGAATAAGGCATTAATCCCCTCTCCCCCGTGGGGAGAGGGCTAGGGTGAGGGGGTTACAGCGCCAGCAGGCGCTCAACGGACGGCGCGAAGTAGTAGCCGCCGGTCACCGGACGGGTGAAGCGCAGCATGGCGTCACGCTTGCCGTCGGTATCGCCAAACATGCTCAGCAGCTGCTGTTCGATGTTGTAAAGGCGCGCACAGTAAGCGCAGAAGTACAGGCCGTGCGTACCGCTCGCGGTGCCGTACGGCAGGCTCTGACGAACAATCTTCAGCCCCTTACCGTCTTCTTTAAGGTCAACGCGGGTCAGGTGGGACGTGACCGGACGCGCATCGCCGTCAATCTCTTCATTGGCGTCTTTGGTGCGGCCAATCATCATCTCCTGGTCATGCACGCTCATGC
This sequence comes from Enterobacter cloacae complex sp. IR5403, assembly GCF_049238705.1. NCBI lineage: Bacteria > Pseudomonadati > Pseudomonadota > Gammaproteobacteria > Enterobacterales > Enterobacteriaceae > Enterobacter > Enterobacter cloacae complex sp. IR5403. Next base: position 90,539 of record NZ_JBMKHP010000007.1, read on the forward strand.
GGTTAAGCTGCCTGAGGTTATGCTCCCAGCGCTGGACGAACACGTAGCTGCCGCCTGCGTCCACGCCATCCTTGATTACAGCCACCTCGCGACGCGTCTCTTCCCCGGCCGGGTTTTCGGTGCCGTCGACGAAGCCGCTCAAATCGCGCTCTTCCACCCAGCGGAAACCGTGGATCTCTTCCTGCACGTCGATGCTGTCACCAAAGGCCTCAATCGCTGCCTGAGCGACGGAGAAATTCACGTCATGGCGCAGGGAGAGGATATGGATCAGGACGTCATACTGGGTGGCGGGCGCAAGACCTTTGCCATAAGGAATAAAGTCTTTCAGCTCTTCTGCGCCTTCGCCGCCGCTCAGCTGACGCCAGACGGTGTTGCCAAAGGCAACCACCGCGCCCAGATGGGCTTCGGGGAATTTGGCCTGAAAGGTGGCCAGTTTATCAACGAAAATTTTGCTGGCCGCGCGCAGGGCATCCACGTCCCCTTTGACGTTGGCTTCAATCCAAATCGCCGCGCGGCAATGTTCTGGCAAAATGCCACTCTGAACCTGAGACATCGCTCCTCCTGAAAAAAAGATGCCACGACAGCGTGGCATTGATGGCGGCTATTATACCTGGATTTCAGCGAGGCGGCTTGCTCAGGCGCAAATTACTGCTTCCAGATAATTTTGCTCACTTTCCACTTTTTCAGGGTGTCGTCAGAGGGCATTAACCCTTCCGGACCGTTCCAGGTGCCGCTGAATACATAGCTAATGTGCTGGCTGCCGTCGGCCTTACACTCGACCGCCACGCTATCATCCGACGGCACGCTGGCGCAGTGGCCAAACGCTTTCTGGTAGAGCTCGCCAAACGGCGTACCTACCTTCACGCCACCTGAGGTCGGGATCTCTTCATCCATCACCGCAATGCGGTTGACCGTACCTTTATCGCCGTTGATGACCATCGCCACCTTGTCGTCTTTCAACGCTTCGAAATAGCGCACGATGTTGCCGTTCTCGGTTTTCATGCCGCTGCGCAGGCGATAATCACTGCCGATGGCCTCCTGAATGGCATCCTGATCCAGCGCCGTCGAGGCGGTGATTTTGCCCACGCCCTGCTCGGTCACTTCCGTTGAGGAGCCAAACCAGTTCCACGGATAGGCCGCAGACCAGTTGATGGATGAGAGCGTGGAACAGCCGGTTAACGCCAGCGGGAGAGCGCATAAAAGTAATCGCAGCGATTTCATTGAGACGTCCTTACGTAATAAATCAACGCTTGTTGGAGTGCAGTATCGGCAAAAAGTGCCGTTTTAATCTGACTCTTGCGTAAAACAGGCGCGTAAACGGGGGTTCGTGACCAGCCACAGCAGCGCGACAATATCCGCCACCACCAGCGCAATCCCGATACCGGAAAGCGGCTCGCCGTACAGCCAGAGCACGGGCTGCCAGATCAGGAGCACAACCTGCGCCAGAATCAACAGCCAGCGAAGCGCGCGCCAGAAGCGCGGGAGGAACTGCCGCCGACCGCTGCACAGGAACGCCAGCACCGCCGGTACACCGGGCAGTAACCCCAGCCAGAACGCATCGTGATCGGGATAAAAGAGATTCAGTAGCGTATCGCCCTGCCCGCGTGACGCGCCAGCCATCACGAACAGCACCCAGGTGCGGGCCTGCAACAGCAGAACGCACCAGAATAAAAAAGGCAGACGCAGACGACCGTGAACATCATAGTCGCCAGGGTGGAACTCAGTACTCTTCATCTTCGATCAGGCGCTTACCCAGCGTCAGTACATCCGCGTGCTCGTAGCCCAGACGTTCATACATGCCCAGCACCACGTCGTTATCTTCCCGCACCATAATCTGGATTTTCGGGCAGCCACGGGCGATCAGTTTCTTTTCCAGACGGTTAAGCAGCGCGTTGGCGATGCCGCGCGCGCGATATTCCGGGTGCACGCCCAGATAGTAGGCCGACCCGCGGTGGCCGTCGTACCCGCCCATTACCGTCCCGACCACCTCGCCGTTGACCTCAGCGACCAGAAACAGACTGACGTCGTGATTCACCTTCCGTTCGATGTCCATTTCCGGATCGTTCCACGGACGCAGCAGATCGCAGCGCTCCCAAAGGGTGATCACCTCTTCGAAATCTTCCTGGCGAAAAACGCGTATCTCCATGGTATTAACCGCCTTTTCGGGTTTAAAAACAGTGATTATGGCGTGAACAGGGCATTTAGCCAATAACCGGGGAAAAACTCGCCAAAATTTGGCATAATGTCACTTTGTCACGTATTGAAATGAAAAGTAAAACAATTCTCAATAAGGAATGTCGTCACGCAAAACGCGATACGATATAACACCAGGACCCCAATTTTTACAATTCAGGCCGCATGAGCACATTCAAACCATTAAAAGCACTCACATCGCGTCGTCAGGTTCTCAAAGCGGGGCTGGCGGCCTTAACGTTAACAGGCATCGCAAAGCAGGCTCAGGCAAAAGAAGAGAGCTCGCTTAAAACCAGTAACGGACACAGCAAGCCGAAAACCAAAAAAGCCGGGGCAAAGCGTCTGGTCATGCTCGATCCGGGCCACGGCGGGATCGACACCGGCGCCATTGGCCGAAACGGGTCGAAAGAAAAACACGTCGTGCTGGCAATTGCAAAAAATGTGCGCGCAATTTTACGCAGCAACGGCATTGACGCCCGCCTGACGCGCACGGGCGACACGTTTATCCCGCTGTACGATCGCGTGGAAATTGCCCATAAGCACGGCGCCGACCTGTTTATGTCCATTCACGCGGATGGCTTCACAAACCCTTCCGCCGCAGGCGCATCGGTGTTCGCCCTCTCCAACCGTGGCGCCAGTAGCGCCATGGCGAAATACCTCTCCGATCGCGAAAACCGGGCGGATGAAGTGGCCGGGAAAAAAGCCACCGACAAAGACCATCTGTTGCAGCAGGTTCTGTTTGATCTCGTGCAGACCGATACCATCAAAAACAGCCTGACGCTCGGCTCGCATATCCTTAAACGGATTAAGCCCGTGCACCGTCTGCACAGTAAAAGCACCGAGCAGGCCGCGTTTGTGGTGCTGAAGTCCCCGTCCATTCCGTCCGTGCTGGTTGAAACCTCGTTCATTACCAACCCGGAAGAGGAGCGTTTACTCGGCACCACGGCGTTTCGTCAGAAGATCGCGAACGCTATCGCCTCCGGGGTCATCAGTTATTTCAACTGGTTCGATAATCAAAAAGCGCACTCCAGGAAACGTTGATGAAACCGAATGCACAGCTGGTCAAAACTTTCCTGATGCAGTTACAGGACGCGATTTGCCAGAAACTGGCCGCCGCAGACGGCGGTGAATTCCAGGAAGATGCCTGGCAGCGCGAAGCGGGCGGCGGCGGGCGCAGCCGCGTGCTGCGTAACGGTGGCATTTTTGAACAGGCCGGGGTCAACTTCTCCCACGTCCACGGTGATGCAATGCCGGCGTCCGCCACGGCGCATCGGCCTGAACTGGCGGGCCGCAGCTTCGAGGCGATGGGCGTCTCGCTGGTGGTGCATCCGCATAACCCGTTTGTGCCAACCAGCCACGCCAACGTGCGCTTTTTCATCGCGGAAAAACCGGGGGCCGATCCGGTCTGGTGGTTTGGCGGCGGTTTCGACTTAACGCCTTACTATGGCTTCGAAGAGGACGCCGTGCACTGGCACACCACCGCGCGCGACCTCTGCCTGCCGTTTGGCGAAGACGTTTACCCGAAATACAAAAAGTGGTGCGATGATTATTTCTATCTGAAGCATCGCGACGAGCAACGCGGCATCGGCGGGCTGTTCTTTGACGATCTCAACACGCCGGATTTTGATACCGCGTTCAGCTTTATGCGCGCAGTGGGTGAAGGCTTTACCGATGCCTATCTGCCGATTGTCGAACGCCGCAAAAACACCGACTACGGCGTTCGCGAGCGTGAGTTCCAGCTGTACCGCCGCGGGCGTTACGTGGAGTTTAACCTGGTATGGGATCGCGGGACGCTGTTTGGCCTGCAAACCGGTGGGCGCACGGAGTCCATTCTGATGTCGATGCCGCCGCTGGTGCGCTGGGAGTACAGCTATGAACCCAAAGAAGGCAGCCCGGAGGCTGCCTTGCGTGATTTTATTCGGGTTCGGGACTGGGTGTAACCCCCTCACCCCTGCCCTCTCCCAAAGGGAGAGGGAGTATAAATTCCCTCTCCCTTTGGGAGAGGGTTAGGGTGAGGGTAAAAATTACAGCGGCTGCGTCTGCGCCTCAACCACCGCCAGCGCCACCATGTTGACGATACGACGCACGGAGGCAATCGGCGTTAATACATGTACTGGTTTTGACACCCCCATCAGCACTGGCCCTACGGTCACCCCTTCAGAACTCGACACGCGTAGCAGGTTGTAGCTGATACGCGCCGCTTCTACGTTCGGCATAATCAGCACGTTCGCCGAGCCTTTCAGCGGGCTGTCCGGCATACGTTCATTACGAATGCTCTCCACCAGCGCGGCGTCGCCGTGCATCTCGCCGTCGATCATCAGCTCCGGCGCACGCTCGCGCACCAGGCCAAGCGTCTGGCGCATTTTGCACGCCGCCGCGGATTTGGATGACCCGAAGTTAGAGTGCGACAGCAGCGCCACTTTCGGCTCGATACCAAAGCGGCGCACGGTTTCCGCCGCCATCACGGTGATTTCCGCCAGTTCGTCCGGGGTTGGATCGTCGTTAACGTAGGTATCGGCGATAAAGGTGTTACCGCTTGGCAGCAGCAGCGCGTTCATTGCGCCGGCAGTATGGACCCCCTCGCGATAGCCGAAGATCTCCTGCACCACGCTGAAATGCTCATGATACTCGCCGATGGTGCCGCAGATCAGCGCATCCGCCTCACCGCGATGAACCATGATCGCGCCGATCACCGTGGTGTTGCTGATCACCGCCCGCTGCGCCTGCTCCTGGGTGATCCCCCGGCGCTTCATGATCGAATAGTATTCGTTCCAGTACTCTTTGAAGCGTGGATCGGATTCGTTATTGACGATCTCAAAGTCGACGCCCGGCTTAATTTGCAGGCCCAGCTTCTGGATACGCATCTCGATCACGCTCGGACGACCAATCAGGATCGGTTTCGCCAGCCCTAAGGTGATCAGCTCCTGCGTGGCATGCAGCACGCGCGCCTCTTCCCCTTCCGCCAGCACCACGCGCTTCGCGTCAGCGCGCGCCTGGGAGAAGATCGGCTTCATAAACAGGTTGGTTTTGTAGACGAACTCGGTGAGTTTATCGACGTAGGCATCGAAATCTTCAATCGGCCGCGTCGCCACGCCAGAGTCCATCGCCGCTTTGGCCACCGCTGGCGCGATCTTCACGATCAGACGCGGGTCAAACGGTTTAGGGATGATGTAGTCCGGGCCGAAGCTCAGATCCTGATCGCCATAGGCGGAGGCCACCACTTCGCTCTGCTCGGCGTGCGCCAGCTCGGCGATAGCATGGACGGCGGCGAGCTTCATCTCTTCGTTGATTGCCGTAGCGCCAACGTCCAGCGCACCGCGGAAGATGAACGGGAAGCAGAGCACGTTGTTCACCTGGTTCGGGTAGTCGGACCGACCCGTACAGATGATTGCGTCTTCACGCACTGCTTTCGCCAGCGGCGGCAGAATTTCCGGCTCCGGGTTCGCCAGGGCCAGGATCATTGGCGCGCGCGCCATCTTCTGCACCATCTCCTGGGTCAGTACTTTCGGGCCTGAACAGCCGAGGAAAATGTCGGCACCTTCAATGACGTCTTCTAGCGTGCGCTTGCCGTCGTCTTCCACCGCATAGGCCGCCTTGGTTTCCGCCATGTTTGGCTCGCGGTCTTTGTAAATCACGCCTTTGGAGTCGCAGACCACGATGTTGTGTTTCTGCATGCCCAGCGCCACCAGCAGGTTCATACAGGCGATGGCCGCGGCGCCAGCGCCGGAGACCACCATGCGCACGTCGGAGAGGTTTTTCTCCACCACACGCAGACCGTTCAGAATGGCGGCGGTACTGATAATCGCCGTGCCGTGCTGGTCGTCATGGAACACGGGAATGTTCATACGCTCGCGCAGCTTCTGCTCGATATAGAAACATTCCGGCGCTTTGATGTCTTCCAGGTTGATGCCGCCGAAGGTCGGCTCCAGCGCCGCCACCACGTTGATGAATTTATCCGGGTCCAGTTCGTCCACTTCGATATCGAAGACGTCGATACCGGCAAATTTCTTAAACAGAACGCCCTTCCCTTCCATCACCGGCTTACCGGCCAGCGCGCCAATGTTCCCTAACCCCAGTACCGCCGTACCGTTAGAGATAACGGCCACCAGGTTGCCACGGGCGGTGTATTTGTACGCTGCCAGCGGATCTTTTTCGATTTCAAGGCACGGGGCAGCTACGCCTGGCGAGTAGGCCAGCGCCAGATCGCGCTGGGTCGCCAGCGGTTTGGTCGGGGATACCTGGATTTTACCCGGAACAGGAAACTCGTGAAAATCGAGAGCGCTTTGTTTTAACTGATCATCCATCTTGTTATTCCTTTCACGTTTCGGTCAAAAAGGGTGATGTTGACGTTCCTATGCACACCCTGGTGTGCCGCATAGTATCGCCGCAGGCAGGCTCCTAAACTTTGAAGGCTGCCAAACTCTCACCATTGCAGAATAAAAATTGTTATCAATTTATAACAGCCATGTTACCCGTCTCAGACAGCAATGCCTCCCCCGTCTGCTATGCTTTTTTGTTAAGTCCATCATGATTTTCTCAGAAGTGTGACCTGACGCACTCGACTAACTCTTTTATTTCCAAGGAGTAATTATGAACCAGCTAGACGGCATCAAACAATTTACCACCGTGGTTGCAGACAGCGGCGACATCGAATCGATTCGTCACTACCAGCCGGAAGACGCGACCACCAACCCCTCGCTGCTGCTCAAGGCGGCCGGTCTTGCGCACTTTAGTCATCTGATTGATGACGCCCTTGCCTACGGCAAACAGCGCGGTAAAACGCAGGAGCAGCAGGTCGCCGAAGCCAGTGACAAGCTGGCGGTCAATATCGGTGCGGAAATTCTTAAAAGCATACCGGGACACGTCTCCACCGAAGTGGATGCCCGCCTCTCATTCGACCAGGAAAAGAGCATTAGCAAGGCTCGCCGCCTGGTGGAACTCTACCAGGAGCAGGGGATCGATAAATCACGCATCCTGATCAAGCTTGCCTCCACCTGGGAAGGCATCCGCGCGGCGGAAGTGCTGGAGAAAGAGGGGATCAACTGTAACCTGACGCTACTGTTCTCCTTCGCCCAGGCGCGTGCCTGCGCCGAAGCGGGCGTGTTCCTGATTTCACCGTTTGTCGGGCGTATCTACGACTGGTATCAGGCAAAACAGCCGATGGATCCGTATGTGGTGGACGAAGATCCCGGCGTGAAATCGGTGCGTAATATCTACGATTATTACAAGCAGCACCGCTACGAGACCATCGTGATGGGGGCCAGCTTCCGCCGCACCGAGCAGATCCTCGCGCTCGCGGGCTGCGACCGGCTGACCATCTCCCCTGACCTGCTGAAAAAGCTTCAGGAGAGTGAAGAGACGGTGATCCGCAAGCTGGTGCCAACCTCCACCGTTCTGCCAAAACCAAAACCCATGACCGAAGCGGAATTCCGCTGGGAGCACAATCAGGACCCAATGGCCGTGGAAAAACTGGCGGACGGCATCCGTCAGTTCGCCGTCGACCAGCGCAAACTCGAAGATCTTCTCGCCGCCAAACTTTAACCTTGCCACGGAGTGAACTATGTCCCGTAAAGAGCTCGCCAACGCCATTCGCGCCCTCAGCATGGATGCCGTACAAAAAGCCAATTCCGGCCACCCTGGCGCCCCCATGGGTATGGCTGATATCGCCGAAGTGCTGTGGAACGACTTCCTGAAGCACAACCCGACCGATCCGACCTGGTACGACCGCGACCGTTTTATTCTCTCCAACGGTCATGCCTCGATGCTGCTCTACAGCCTGCTGCACCTTTCCGGCTACGATCTGCCGCTTGAGGAATTAAAAAACTTCCGCCAGCTGCACTCCAAAACGCCGGGCCACCCGGAGATCGGCTATACGCCGGGCGTTGAAACCACTACCGGCCCGCTGGGCCAGGGGCTGGCGAATGCGGTTGGCCTGGCGATTGCCGAACGTACGCTGGCTGCGCAGTTCAACCAGCCTGACCACGAGATTGTCGATCACTACACCTATGTCTTTATGGGTGATGGCTGCCTGATGGAGGGGATCTCCCACGAGGTCTGCTCGCTGGCGGGCACTCTGGGGCTGGGCAAGCTGATTGGCTTCTACGATCACAACGGCATCTCCATTGACGGGGAAACCGAGGGCTGGTTTACCGACGACACGGCGAAACGCTTTGAAGCCTATCACTGGCACGTGGTGCACGAGATCGACGGTCACGATCCTGAGGCGGTGAAAAAAGCAATTCAGGAAGCGCAGAGCGTGAAGGACAAACCGTCCCTGATCATCTGCCGCACCACCATCGGCTTCGGCTCGCCGAACAAAGCGGGCAAAGAGGAGGCGCACGGCGCGGCGCTGGGTGAAGAGGAAGTGGCGCTGACCCGCCAGAAACTGGGCTGGAAACACCCGGCCTTCGAGATCCCAAAAGAGATCTACAAGGCCTGGGATGCTCGCGAAACAGGTGAAAAAGTGCAGCAGGCCTGGAACGAGAAGTTTGCCGCCTACAAAAAAGCGTACCCGGAGCTGGCGGCTGAGTTTACCCGCCGCATGAGCGGCGGCCTGCCGGAAGACTGGGAAGAGAAAACCCAGGCGCTGATTGAAAACCTGCAATCCAACCCGGCAAAAATTGCCACCCGTAAGGCGTCACAAAACACCCTGAACGCGATTGGCCCGATCCTGCCCGAACTGCTGGGCGGCTCGGCGGATCTGGCGCCAAGTAACCTTACCATCTGGTCCGGCTCTAAATCCCTGAAGGAGGACATTGCCGGGAACTACATCCACTACGGCGTGCGCGAGTTCGGGATGACCGCCATTGCCAACGGCATCGCCCACCACGGCGGCTTCGTGCCGTACACTGCCACCTTCCTGATGTTTGTCGAATATGCCCGTAACGCGGCGCGTATGGCGGCCCTGATGAAGGCGCGGCAAATCATGGTGTATACCCACGACTCTATCGGGCTGGGTGAAGATGGGCCGACGCACCAGGCGGTAGAGCAGCTGGCAAGCCTGCGCTTAACGCCAAACTTCAGCACCTGGCGTCCTTGCGATCAGGTGGAAGCGGCAGTGGGCTGGAAGCTGGCCGTAGAGCGTCATAACGGACCCACGGCGCTGATCCTGTCGCGCCAGAACCTGGCGCAGATCGAGCGCACGCCGGAGCAGGTGAAAAATATCGCCCGCGGCGGGTACATCCTGAAAGACAGCGGCGGCAAGCCAGACGTGATCCTGATCGCCACCGGTTCCGAGGTGGAAATCACTGTAAAAGCGGCGGAGAAACTGACCGCCGAGGGTCACGCGGTGCGCGTGGTTTCCCTCCCTTCAACGGATATCTTTGATGCTCAGGATGAGGCGTACCGCGAATCGGTGCTGCCTTCAAACGTCGCGGCGCGCGTGGCGGTTGAAGCTGGCATTGCTGACTACTGGTACAAATACGTGGGTCTGAAAGGGGCAATTGTCGGGATGCATGGTTACGGTGAATCCGCTCCGGCCGATAAGCTGTTCCCTTATTTCGGCTTTACCGTTGAGAACGTGGTGGAGAAGGCGCTAAGCGTGCTGTAGTGCGATCTGCGTTGCCCGGTGGCGGCTACGCCTTACCGGACCTACGGTTCTAAAAAGTAGGCCGGGTAAGCGACAGCGCCACCCGGCAAAACCCTACCTTGTGATCCACAGCGTGGGCCAGGCATCTGGTCCATTCCAGTTATCACAGCTTGGCTCTTCCGCGTAGCGTACCAGGCGGAAGCGCTGGCCGTTAAAACGCCAGCGGGTCTGGATCCCACAGTCGCCAATCCCGCGTCCCAGCGCCAGCGTGGTCAGCTCGCGCGTTTTTTCGTCGAAGCTGGCATTCATCAGCTCCATGTCACTACTCTGGCTGGAAGGGGTAAACGGCAGACGCAATCTCACGCTCCTGGCCGAAAATGGTTTTTTACGCGACACCAGCCACGCCAGGTCGACGGTGTTGTACGCCCCCGCCTCACAGCTGATGATCATCAGCGCTTTGTCATCGGTCAGCGCGGTCACGCGCACTTCACGCCGGTTCGGATCGAGAGAGCACTGGCTGTGGTTCATGCGCCAGGTACCGTAATCCAGCAGATCGTTGAGTTCGTTATGCGTCAGCGGCGTTGGCGTGGGGTTCACCACCGCCACCTTTTTTAATGCCGGCGCAGGCGGCACGCTCAGCGGTGGACTATCCCCTTTTTTAATCCACGCCGTTTCACTTCCGACGCGTTTTTGCTGGGCATCGATAAACAGCAGCGCCGCTTTCAGACCGGCCAGAGAAATTGTCTGCTTCCCCCCGCGCAGGGTCAGCGCCTGCCCTTCCTGAATGGTTTTCAGAAACGTGGTGATGGTGGCCGTATCGTCTGTTTTAAGATGCCAGGGGGCTAACTGCCAGTGTTGCGACGTGAGTTTAAGCGGCACATTGTCGAGCAGCAGGCGCGGGGCGATGTCAGGCTCTTTCACCGGAGGCGCCGAAAGCCCGCCGAGATCGATGCGCAGGCTGGCGTCCGTTTTTGCCCCCGCACTGCGGCTCAGCGTCATGACCAGACCGCGATGCTCGCCGGTATTGCGCGCTACGCAGAAGTTCTGGTTATTGCAGGTCACCTGCCAGTCTGAAAAAGACTGCTGCGCAGGCGCAGCCCACACCAAAGGCGCGGGAAGCACGCAAATGAAGAAGAGAAGATAAACGCAGTAGCGCATGAACGGCACAGCCCCGGAAACGAATAGGTCAATCTGGGGCGTATCTTCGTGCCCTGGGCGGGCTGGCTCAATCGGATTTATCGGATAGATTTATCTGAAATACAACTTATCGCGCTTCCGCCGCCGCATTCATCAGCCCGCTGGTTTGCAGATACTGCAACAGGATCACCGCTTTACCGTCGCGGATCTCGCCGCGTTTCACCATGTCGACAGCCTGAGCGAAAGGCATTTCCAGCACTTCAATGTCTTCATCGTCCACGCCGCCCCCCCGGTGCGTGCGCTGGGCATCGGTGTATTCCGCAATGAAGAAGTGGATCAGTTCGGTGACCCCGCCAGGGGACATAAACAGCTCAAAGACTTTCTGCACCGCTCCCACTTCAAAACCCGTCTCCTCAATGGCTTCTTTGCGGATACACACTTCCGGCTCATCGTCATCCAGCAGACCTGCACAGGTTTCAATCAGACGTCCGTCCGCGTTGCCATTGACCCATGTCGCGATGCGAAACTGGCGGATCAGCACCACGCTTTGCTTTTCACGGTTATACAGCAGGATGGTTGCACCATTGCCCCGGTCGTAGACTTCGCGTTTATGGCGAATGACGTCCCCGTTCTTACGGGTGAGATCGTAAGTGATGTTACGCAGGACAAAGTAATTTTCAGAAAGGATTTTGTCTTTAATAACGCTAATGTTCAGGGACATACGGGCTCCACGGCAAAATGAGTCTGTTTATACTACGCCGTGAAGCCCGCTTTGTCGCCCGTCTGCGTTAATGCATGTTGCGCGGCGGCACGCCAAGCCAGTCCATGATCCCCTGCGCGGCATGGCGCCCTTCCGCCATCGCGGTGACCACCAGATCCGCACCGCGTACCGCATCACCGCCAGCAAAAATCTGCGGATTCGAGGTCTGGTAGCGATAACGGCTCTCCACGGAGGCCCTGATGCGCCCCCAGTCGTCGGTGTCGACGCCCTGCGCCTGAAGCCACGGCATGGCGTGCGGATTAAACCCAAACGCCATGATCACCGCATCCGCTGGCATGACAAACTCACTGCCCGCCACCGGGACAGGACGCCGCCGCCCCTGCGCATCCGGCTCGCCCAGACGGGTGCGCAGCATCCGGATACCGTTGACCTTCCCGTCAGTATCCAGCGTGAGCTCAACCGGCTGGACATTAAATTCAAACGCCGCGCCCTCTTCTTTCGCGTTTTTAACCTCTTTCTTTGAGCCCGGCATGTTGGCCTCGTCCCGGCGATAGGCGCAGGTGACTTTCGCCGCGCCATGTCGCAGCGCGGTGCGCACGCAGTCCATCGCCGTATCGCCCCCGCCGAGCACCACCACGTTTAACCCTTGCGTGTCGATAAACGGCTCGTCTGCGGCAGGGTCAAGGCCCATCACGTTCCGCGTGTTTGCCACTAAAAACGGCAGCGCGTCGTACACGCCCGGCGCGTCTTCGTGAGGGATACCCGCTTTCATGGAACGATAAGTCCCTACGCCGATGAACAGGGCATCGTAGTCGTTTTGCAGTTGGGCCATCGACACGTCTTTTCCCACCTCGCAGTTCAGCTCGAAGCGGATGCCCATCGCGCTGAATATCTCTCTGCGCCGCGCTAACAGGGATTTATCCAGCTTGAAGGCCGGAATACCAAAGGTCAGTAATCCGCCGATTTCCGGATGGCGGTCGTAGACCGTCACGCCGACGCCGCTGCGCACCAGTACGTCGGCGCAGGCCAGCCCTGCCGGACCGGCACCGATGATGGCGACGCGCTTACCGACCGGCTTAACGTGGCTGACGTCCGGCGTCCAGCCCATCGCCAGCGCCCGATCCGAGATATACCGTTCGATATTCCCGATGGTTACTGCCCCTGACGCTTCCCGCAGGGTGCAGGCGCCTTCACATAATCGATCCTGTGGACAGACGCGGCCGGTAATTTCCGGTAAACAGTTAGTCTGGTGAGAAAGCTCAGCCGCACCGACGATATCCCCCGCCCTGATCCGCTCAATCCACTGTGGAATGTGGTTATGCAGCGGGCAGGTCCACTCGCATATGCTGTGCTCGCCACATTTCAGGCAGCGGGATGCCTCGCGCTGCGCCTGTTCCGGGCGAAACGGCAGGTAGATCTCGTTAAAATGACCTGCACGTGCTTCGGGGCTGAGCTTATCCGGCTCACCGCGCGCCGGGGTGTTTTGCATCTGTTGCCGTTTGGTTTGCGGAGAGACTGACTGAACCGCCTCGCTGTGCCACGGCAGCGTGTCCAGCCTTGCACTGCGCTGTCGGCGCTGCTTAACCAGCTTATCCAGTACGGCTGGGGTGGCGAGCGTAAGCACCTCCGCCGGGCAGTTTTCAACGCAGGCCGGGCCTTGCGGCCTTTCCAGACAGAGGTCGCATTTGTGCGCCGAGGCCTTTACGCTGTCGTTTTCCAGCGGGGCGATCAACATGTCCATCGTGCCAAACGGACAGGCCACCACGCAGGCTTTACAGCCAATGCATTTTTGTTGATTGACCTGTACGCTGTCGCTGTGTTGCGTGATGGCTCCGTTCGGGCAGCTTTGCGCGCAGGGCGCGTTTTCACAGTGGTGGCAGGTCACGGGGCTTTTTCGCAAGCCTGAGGTAAGGACCGTAATGCGGGGATGAAAATGGCGCTCGCTCAGCGCGTGCTGCTCCCCGTTGTGCGCCATCACACAGGCAACTTCGCAGGCGCGACAACCGATACACTGTTGAGCGTTGGCCATAATAAAACGATTCATAACAACACCTGTTTTTGGTTCAATAACCTTATTCTTTCTATTGTTATCGTATTTACCCACAGCAGCATGGCGACGCAATGTTCAAATGCCCAGGAAGGCGAACTATTTCCAGTGAACCTGTGGCAGATCAATTTAATTCAGGAAGCTGATGAGTGACCGTTAAACGCCCCGTATCGGGAAGCCTGGCTCGGGCTTTCTTTTCGATGATTGTCTTGTCCGTTCTGATCAGCGCCATTGCGCTGGTTACACTCGCCAGCAGCCAGCGCGACGCCGAGGCGATTAACATCGCCGGATCGCTGCGCATGCAGAGCTACCGCCTGGGCTACGAAATGCAGCGCGCCAGCCCGTCGCTGGCGGAGCACCGCGCGGTCTGGCAGAAAACGCTGAGCGCGCCTGCGTTGCAGAAGCTAAACCGCTGGTATGTGCCTGAGGACGTCAAACAGCGTTACCAGCAGTTGCACCTTGGCTGGCAGAAGATGGACACGCGCATCGCCAGCGGCGATACCGGGTGGTATCAGAACCACATAGAGGATTTCGTGGGCCGGATAGATGCCTTTGTGCTGGCGCTTCAGCACTACACCGAACATAAAATTCAGCTGGTGATTTGCATGTCGCTGACGGGCGGCCTGGGCATCCTGCTGCTGGCGGTGGTGACCCTGCGGCGCATCCGCCGTCAGGTTGTGCTGCCGCTGAATAATCTGGTGGCGGCGAGCGAACGTATCGAACAGGGCCAGTTCGACACTCCCGCGCCGGATACTATGCTGCCCAACGAGCTGGGCCAGCTTTCCCGCGCCTTCAACCATATGTCGGCGGAATTACACACTTTGTACCGTTCCCTTGAGCACTCCGTTGCCGAAAAAACCCGCCACCTGAATGAAGCCCATCAGCAGCTCGAAATGCTGTTCAAATGCTCACAGGCGTTGAATACCGGGCAGATAGACAGCCACTGCTTCCGGCATATTTTGCAGATTGTGCATGACTATACGCAGATGAATTACCTGCAATTGCGCACCAGTGACGACTGGCAGCTTTACGAAGGACAGGAGTCCCCGGGCGAGAAAATGCACAATTTACCGGTGTTAATGCAGGACACCCTGTACGGCGAACTGCGCTGGCAAAGCGCGACCGGGGATGTTCCGCTGCCGCTCATGGAAAGCGTGGCGACGATGCTGGGCCGGGGGCTCTATTTTAATCAGGCGCAGAAACATTATCAGCAGCTGCTGCTGATGGAGGAGCGCGCCACCATCGCGCGCGAGCTGCATGATTCGCTGGCGCAGGTGCTCTCCTATTTGCGTATTCAGCTTACGCTGCTGAAGCATGCCGTGCCGGGCGACAATGCCCCGGCGCAGGCTATCATCACGGACTTCTCCCGCGAGCTGAATAACGCCTGGCATCAGCTACGCGAACTGCTCACCACCTTCCG
This sequence comes from Enterobacter cloacae complex sp. IR5403, assembly GCF_049238705.1. Lineage (NCBI taxonomy): Bacteria > Pseudomonadati > Pseudomonadota > Gammaproteobacteria > Enterobacterales > Enterobacteriaceae > Enterobacter > Enterobacter cloacae complex sp. IR5403. The sequence goes on from NZ_JBMKHP010000007.1 coordinate 105,585, forward strand.
CCTGACGCTCAATCACGCCAATCTTCCTGCCGCGCTACAGGAGTCTCTCGACGGGTTGCAAAGCCAGACCCGCGCGAAGCTGGTGCTCGACTGCCGTCTCTCATCGCTGGCGCTGGACGCGCAAAAACAGGTGCACCTCTTACAGATTGTGCGTGAGGCAGTGCTGAATGCGATTAAACATGCCGACGCCAGCGAGATTGTGGTCAGCTGCGTCACCACCGCGGACGGCACTCACACGGTCACGATCCGCGACAACGGCATTGGTATCGGCGACGCCAGTGAACCGCCGGGGCATTACGGGCTGAATATCATGCGCGAACGTGCGGGACGGCTCGGCGGGACATTACACTTTTCTCAGCCGCCACAGGGCGGGACACAGGTCAGCGTGACGTTCCGGACGCCTGCGGTGCAGGCTGAAAAATAGCGGGAAAGAAGGCGCGCTGAAAAAAGCGCATGATAATTTACATTATCTCCTTTATTTCTCCACGTTTGACCTGGGCCTTACCGCTAAAGTTAGGCGGGCAATAAACAATAATGACGTGCAGCAAAACGAGGTCACACTTTAATGGCGAATTTTTTCATCGATCGCCCCATTTTTGCCTGGGTGCTTGCAATCCTGTTGTGTCTGACGGGTGTCCTGGCGATTACTTCCCTTCCTGTTGAGCAATACCCTGACCTCGCGCCCCCCAACGTGCGTATCACGGCGAACTACCCTGGCGCCTCGGCACAGACGCTGGAAAATACTGTCACCCAGGTTATCGAGCAGAACATGACGGGTCTCGATAACCTGATGTACATGTCCTCGCAGAGCAGCGCCACGGGCCAGGCGACGGTAACCCTGAGCTTTACGGCGGGCACGGATCCGGATGAAGCGGTGCAGCAGGTGCAAAACCAGCTGCAATCGGCACTGCGTAAACTGCCTCAGGCGGTGCAGAACCAGGGGGTGACCGTGCGTAAAACCGGTGACACCAATATTTTGACCATCGCGTTTGTTTCAACCGATGGCTCGATGGATAAGCAGGACATCGCGGACTACGTCGCCAGTAATATTCAGGACCCGCTCAGCCGTATCAACGGCGTGGGTGATATCGACGCCTACGGCTCGCAGTACTCCATGCGTATCTGGCTGGATCCCAACAAGCTGAACAGCGTGCAGATGACCGCCAAAGATGTCACCGACGCTATCGAATCGCAGAACGCCCAGATTGCCGTGGGGCAGCTCGGCGGTACGCCGTCCGTGGATAACCAGGCGCTTAATGCCACCATCAACTCCCAGTCGCTGCTCCAGACGCCTGAACAGTTCCGCGATATTACTCTGCGCGTGAATCAGGACGGTTCGGAAGTGCGTCTGGGGGATGTCGCCACCGTGGAAATGGGGGCGGAAAAATATGACTACCTGAGCCGCTTTAACGGCAATGCCGCGTCCGGGCTGGGGGTGAAACTGGCCTCCGGCGCCAACGAAATGGCGACCGCGCAGCGGGTGTTAGAGCGTCTGGATGAACTGTCGCATTACTTCCCGCACGGACTGGAGTACAAAGTCGCCTACGAAACCACCTCGTTCGTAAAAGCCTCCATCGAAGATGTGGTGAAAACCCTGCTCGAAGCTATCGCGCTGGTGTTCCTCGTGATGTATCTGTTCCTGCAAAACTTCCGCGCCACGCTGATCCCCACTATTGCGGTGCCGGTGGTGCTGCTGGGTACCTTTGCGGTGCTGTATGCCTTCGGTTACAGCATCAACACCCTGACCATGTTCGCCATGGTGTTGGCCATCGGCCTGCTGGTGGATGATGCCATCGTGGTGGTGGAAAACGTGGAGCGCATCATGAGCGAGGAAGGCCTTTCGCCCCGCGAGGCCACGCGCAAATCGATGGGTCAAATTCAGGGCGCGCTGGTCGGTATCGCCATGGTGCTGTCGGCGGTATTTATCCCGATGGCATTTTTTGGCGGCACCACGGGCGCGATTTATCGCCAGTTCTCGATTACCATCGTTTCCGCGATGGTGCTCTCCGTACTGGTGGCAATGATCCTTACCCCTGCCCTGTGCGCGACGCTGCTGAAACCGCTGCATAAGGGCGAACACCACGGTCAAAAAGGCTTCTTCGGCTGGTTTAACCGCATGTTTAACCGCAATGCGGCGCGCTATGAAGCAGGCGTGGGTAAAGTTCTGCACCGCAGCGTGCGCTGGATGGTGGTTTATGTCCTGCTGCTCGGCGGCATGGTCTTCCTGTTCCTGCGGCTGCCAACCTCGTTCCTGCCGCTGGAAGATCGCGGCATGTTTATCACCTCCATACAGTTACCGAGCGGCTCGACCCAGCAGCAGACCCTGAAAGTGGTGCAGAAGGTTGAGAACTACTTCCATACTCAGGAGAAAGATAACGTGGTTTCCGTCTTCTCCACCGTCGGCTCTGGCCCTGGCGGTAACGGGCAGAACGTGGCGCGTATGTTTGTGCGCCTGAAAGACTGGGACCAGCGCGACAGCGATACCGGCTCCTCCTTTGCCATCATTGAGCGTGCAACCAAAGCGTTCAACAAAATCAAGGAAGCGCGCGTTTTCGCCAGCAGCCCGCCCGCCATCAGCGGCCTGGGCAGCTCAGCCGGGTTTGATATGGAGCTTCAGGATCACGCGGGTGCCGGGCATGACGCGTTGATGGCTGCTCGCGATAAACTGCTGGAGCTGGCCGGGAAAGATCCGCAGCTTACCCGCGTTCGTCATAACGGTCTGGATGACAGCCCTCAGCTACAGGTGGATATTGACCAGCGTAAAGCGCAGGCGCTGGGCGTCTCCATCGACGACATTAACGACACCCTGCAAACGGCATGGGGCTCAAGCTACGTGAATGACTTTATGGATCGCGGCCGCGTGAAGAAGGTCTACGTTCAGTCTGCCGCCAAATACCGCATGCTGCCGGACGATATCAACCGCTGGTATGTGCGCAATAACACCGGCGGCATGGTGCCGTTCTCGGCATTTGCGACGTCACGCTGGGAGACCGGTTCACCGCGTCTGGAGCGTTACAACGGCTATTCGGCGCTGGAGATTGTCGGTGAAGCCGCGCCGGGCGTGAGTACCGGTACCGCAATGGACATAATGGAAAAACTGGTTCAGCAGTTACCGACCGGCTTTGGTCTGGAGTGGACGGCGATGTCCTACCAGGAACGGCTTTCCGGCGCGCAGGCGCCTGCCCTGTATGCCCTTTCGCTGCTGGTGGTGTTCCTCTGCCTGGCGGCGCTGTATGAAAGCTGGTCAGTGCCGTTCTCGGTGATGCTGGTGGTGCCTCTTGGGGTCATCGGCGCGCTGCTGGCAACCTGGATGCGCGGCCTGGAAAATGATGTCTATTTCCAGGTCGGACTTCTCACCGTAATCGGATTGTCGGCGAAAAACGCCATTCTGATCGTCGAATTTGCCAATGAGATGAATGCCAAAGGTCACGAACTAATGGCCGCCACGCTGCACGCCTGTCGTCAGCGCCTGCGTCCGATCCTGATGACCTCTCTGGCGTTTGTGTTTGGCGTCCTGCCGATGGCCACCAGCTCCGGCGCAGGCTCCAGCAGCCAGCACGCGGTGGGAACGGGCGTTATGGGGGGAATGATTTCCGCGACGATTCTGGCTATCTATTTCGTACCGCTGTTCTTTGTGCTGATACGCCGTCGTTTTCCGCTGAAGGATAAGCCGGAATAACCCGTTGAAATAAAAAAGGCGGCTTTACAGGCCGCCTTTTTATTATGTGATTCGTTCACACTATGGTTATTTTAGTTAATTAAGTGCTCTTGCATTTCTTACTGGAAATTCATTTACGAAGCATGCCTTCGATAAAATCTTTCCAGTTCCCCAGTTCACGTTCAATCATAACAACCTCTCTTATTATTATGCGCATTCTACGAAAACGTATCATCATTGTGAAGCCACTTTAACCGATTGCTGTGATTGAGCCCCGCTGTGCTGGTAGGTTTAGGATCACTATGAGCGTTGCCGGGTAAATTTTATGTGACCTACAGCAATATTTTGAAATAGTCGGAAAAATGACAGCATTTTTAATTTCCCCCTGAGTTTATTGGCAATTTAAACAGGGTGGACAACTATGCTTAAAAGATGAAAGACTATTCAGCTTACAGCTGTTCGTTGAATTATGGAGAATTGTAAATCCTGAAAAATTCCGAATGTGTTATATTCCACTTAAGGATATATCGTCGAAAATATTGAACATTTAATCCACAAAAGAACAAAAGGATTCACTATGGTTGTGATGTACGGCATTAATAATTGCGACACGATTAAAAAAGCCCGCCGCTGGCTGGAAGCACACAACATCGACTATCGCTTCCACGATTACCGTGCCGACGGGCTTGACCCCGCGTTTCTCCATTCCGCCATCAACGAACTGGGCTGGGAAGCGCTGCTGAATACCCGCGGCACCACCTGGCGAAAACTGGATGAATCTCTCCGGGCCACGATCAACGACGCCGACAGCGCAGCCAAACTGATGCTTGAAATGCCGGCAATCATCAAACGCCCATTGCTCTGCAAGCCAGGTCAGCCTATGCTGCTGGGTTTCAGTGAAACCCTTTATTCAGATTTTTTCGTTGAGGTGTAGTCTATGTCATGCCCGGTCATTGAGCTGACTCAGCAGCTTATTCGCCGTCCTTCCCTTAGCCCGGACGACGCAGGTTGTCAGGCATTAATGATTGAGCGCCTGCGTGCCATCGGTTTTACCGTGGAGCACATGGATTTTGGCGATACGCAGAACTTCTGGGCATGGCGCGGTCAGGGAGAGACGCTGGCGTTTGCCGGACATACCGACGTAGTTCCCGCAGGCGACGCAGACCGCTGGATCAACCCGCCTTTTGAACCGACCATTCGCGACGGCATGCTTTTCGGACGCGGCGCTGCGGACATGAAAGGTTCCCTGGCTGCGATGGTCGTGGCGGCAGAACGTTTCGTCGCCCAGCATCCGAACCATAAAAACCGTCTTGCGTTTTTGATTACCTCCGACGAAGAAGCCAGCGCCCACAACGGCACCGTGAAGGTCGTTGAGGCGCTGATGGCGCGCAATGAACGTCTGGACTACTGTCTGGTGGGCGAACCGTCCAGCACCGAAGTGGTGGGCGACGTAGTGAAGAATGGCCGCCGTGGCTCCCTGACCTGCAATTTGACCATACATGGCGTGCAGGGCCACGTTGCCTATCCGCACCTGGCAGATAACCCGGTACACCGCGCCGCGCCGATGCTGAACGAACTGGTGGGCATTGAATGGGATAAAGGCAATGAATTTTTCCCGCCAACCAGCATGCAGATAGCCAACATCAAGGCCGGCACCGGCAGCAACAACGTCATTCCCGGCGATCTCTTCGTCCAGTTTAACTTCCGCTTCAGTACCGAACTGACCGACGAGATGATCAAAGCGCGTGTGATTGCGCTGCTCGAGAAATATCAGCTGCGCTATACCCTCGACTGGTGGCTGTCTGGCCAGCCGTTCCTGACGCAGCGCGGTAAACTAGTGGATGCGGTGGTGAACGCCATTGCGCACTATAATGAAATTAAGCCACAGCTGCTGACAACGGGCGGCACGTCTGACGGACGCTTTATTGCCCGCATGGGCGCACAGGTTGTCGAACTGGGTCCGGTTAACGCGACGATTCACAAAATCAATGAATGCGTGAACGCTGCCGATTTACAACTGCTGGCCCGCATGTATCAACGTATTATGGAGCAGCTCGTCGCCTGACGGGTGCTTACAGAGGATTAGCGAATGGACTGGCTTTCAAAGTACTGGTGGATTCTGGTGTTGGTGTTTCTGGTAGGCGTGCTGCTTAACGTGATTAAAGATCTCAAGCGCGTTGACCACAAAAAGTTCCTTGCCAACAAACCGGATCTTCCGCCGCACCGTGATTTTAACGACAAGTGGGACGATGAAGACGACTGGCCGAAGAAGGACCAGAAGAAGTAATTGTACACACCCCTCACCCCCGGCCCCTCTCCCCGGAGGGGCGAGGGGTGTTTTGTTCCCTCTCCCTTTGGGGAGAGGGTTAGGGTGAGGGGAAATGTTTAAATAAACTCTACAATATCATCGTCATTCGGCTTACCGCCGCTGAGCGCTTCATCAAAGTAGTGCTTCGGTACGGTATAACGCAGATGATCGAGCGCGAACTGCATGCTGCGATCGTCAATGGCATGCCCCAGATCGTCTACGATATCCAGCGTCACATCTCCGCCCTCGCGCATCAGCGTCTCCTGGGCAGCTACCGCATGCGAAAGCTCAATTACCCGGTCTTCCCCCCCATGAATGAGATGGATCGTGGTCTGCGTGGTCGCGCTTTGCGGTAACGTCGCAAAACGCCCGTTGAAGGCAATCACGCGGGACACCAGTCCGGGCTGCGCTTTTACGCTTTCCAGCGACATGATTGACCCCTGAGAGAAGCCAATCAGCGCCGTTGCGTCGGCGCCTACGCCGCTCTGCTGCTGCCAGTAACGCACAGTATCGATAAAGGCTGGCATAACGGCATCAATACGCGCCTGACGATTCTCCTCCGTCACGCCCTCGACGGAAAACCACTGCCGCCCGTCCGGACCGCACGGCTCTACGCCGCCGATGCTGACGATCAGCGCGTGTGGGAAAACGGGTGCAAACCAGCTGCCAATCTGTCCCATATTGACGGCATTGTCGCCCACGCCATGAAACAGAAGCAGGAGCTGTTTAGCAGGCGTATCCGGGCTTTGCACTACAAAATGGTCATGTTTCATGGCGATCTCCTTAATTGATAAGCAGGATTTTACGCCTCTGCGGGGTAATGACCATGCCACTTTACTGAAGAAGTCATTGAAAAAATTGCCATTGCAAAATATCGGCTTTCAGCTGCTGGCTGCGGGGGTAATCAAGGCTTTCAAGCGCGTAAGCGGTTTCCTCGCGTAGCTTCGCCAGCAACGCTTTGCGCCCGAAATCATGCATATTCCCTTCCATTTTCCCCCGCAGCGCCGGGAGCGACATGTCCACGGCTAACAGCAACCGGGTCAGCGCCGCAACCGAAGTTGAAAACGCCCGGTGAGCAAAGGCAAACCCCGCCAGCTCCAGCCAGTCGTCACTATTAAGGGTAGCTTCCCATGAATCCGTCACCGGGATCTTTTCGCCATTCCAGGCCGACAGGACGCGCATATCACGACATAACCGCTGATGCGCCTGTTCGCAGAGCTGATGCCCCGCCTCGCTCAGCGGCAGCAACGCCATCGCCGTATAGCACCCGCTGCTGGCTTCCCGGTGACTGCCCATTCGCACCAGCACAAACCCGCACTGCCGCCAGAAACGCCACAGCTCGTCGGTATAGCCAAAGCTGACCGAGAGATAATCTTCTCCGCTGGCACTGCGGATCAGCCGCTGGCCGATGCCTTCCCGCTGGCGATGGGGATGAACCGCAATGCGGCTGACGCGTCGGCCTTTCAGCGTCGCCGCGAGCGGCGAGCCGCCGTGCGCTGCCAGCGACTGCGCCACCAGATTTCCACGCGGCCGACGAAAGCCCGCCCAGACTGCGCGGCTAAGTTCAGGGGGTAATCCCCCCTCCTCCACCAGCCAGAGCGCGCCCGCGATCTCCGCGCCCGCCTGAGCAACAGCAAAGTGCTGGCCGTGGGCGTCCATCATCCGGCGTAAATCGAGGGGTGACGTCCGGTAGTGCGCGGCACACAGCAGCTCATACACGCCTGCCCCGCGCGCCGGATCGCTCTCCCATATCCCGGACTTCAGCGACGTTAAACGTACCTCCCCTGCCGGTTTGCGATCGATAAGCGCATCGTCGAACAGCAGCGCGTTCGCCACTGTCCGCTCAAGGGGGCATCCGGCAGCCCAGCGAACAGGCGTGGATAAGGTATACCGCCGCAGCCCGCTGAACCGGGCGCAGAACTTCAGCAGGAATCCCCTGCCCGTGCCTTCATAACCCTGCACCGTGGTGGTCAGCAACACGCGGGGAAAGCGCGACGCCAGCTTCTCCAGCAGCGGGCCGGGGATGGCGGCCGCCTCATCGACAATCAGCCAGTCAGCTTCTGTGGTGGAGGCCAGCAGCGCATCCGGGGCCATAAAGTGAAAATGTTCCCCGGCGAAACGCGCGATGACATCCGTCGCCCCTTTTGCCGGTGCCGTCACGACTGCACTCCCCTGAATGCCGCTCAGCAACATGCCCGCCAGGGCGGACTTCCCGCGTCCGCGCGGCGCCGTCACGGCGGCCACGCCCGCAGGCATGGTCAGAAGAGCGTCGAGGATCTCAGCCTGCTCGCGCTGCGGTTCACCGTTGGCGGGCTGCCAGGCGGGTAAATCTGGCGCAACGGGAAGGCACAGAGGACGATGTTGATGCCAGACGATGGCATCTGAATCGGCGGCAAGCGCCCGGCAAAAGTGGTGAACAAAGTGCGGGGTGGCGATCGGCTCGGCGCTGTCGCTCCAGCGCAGAGAATCCGCGTCGGGCCTGTCAGCCCAGACGGAGAACGGCGGCACCAGCAGCACCAGAAGGCTTCCGGCGCGCAGGGTCCCGCTGAGGGCGGCGAAGGCCGAGACGTCAAACCCGCGACGCGCGTCAAAAACGGCGTGCAGGTATTCACGTCCCAGCAGGCCGCTGATGGCCTTAGAGGGGTTTTCCTCCAGCCACAGCCAGTCTCCTGGTAACGTATCGCGCAGGATGGTCGCCTGGCTCAACGTCCACGCTTCATCGCCGCTGAGCACCACCAGCCGGCGGTGCCCGATACGCTGAAGCTGGTTAACCAGCTGTTCAAACCCCAACATCACATAGCTTTGCCGAAGGTATTACACTGCGACGGGTTGCCGCTGTCGAAGCCACGCTTAAACCAGCTGTAGCGCTGCTCTGAGGTACCATGGGTAAAGCTGTCCGGCACAACGCGCCCCTGGCTCTGCTGTTGCAAGCGATCATCACCAATCGCCTGTGCGGCATTCAGGGCCTCTTCCAGATCGCCTGTTTCCAGCACGCCCTGCTGCTGCATGCTGTGTCCCCAGACGCCAGCGAAGCAGTCGGCCTGAAGCTCCATACGTACGGACAGACGATTCACCTCCGCCTGAGAAGCATTCTGCTGCATCTGACGCACTTTAGGCTCAATGCCGAGAAGCTTCTGCACGTGGTGGCCGACTTCATGCGCAATCACGTAGCCCTGGGCAAAATCGCCGTCGGCGCCCAGCTTGCTTTTCATGTCGTCATAGAAGGAGAGATCGATATAGACGGTGCTGTCCGCCGGGCAGTAGAACGGCCCCATAACGGACTGCCCGGTGCCGCAGCCGGTGCGGGTTGCGCCCCGGTACATCACCAGTTTTGGCGGCTGATAAGTCCGCCCCATTTTCTCGAACTGCTGACCCCAGGTATCTTCGGTCGTCGCGAGAATAACGGAAGTAAATTTCGCCGCTTCATCTTCATTTGGGCTGATGGAGCGCTGAGAATACTGCTGCTGTTGCCCGGTTTCACCGGTCATCAAACCGGTCAGGTCGACGCCGTAGTAGCCCGCCACCAGCACAACGACCAGCAGAATAATGCCGCCCTTGCCGCTGGGTAACCGGAAACCTGGCCCGCCCATAGACGGACCACCGCCACCACTGCTGCGTCTGTCTTCTACGTTGTCACTTTCACGACGCCCTTGCCAGCGCATAAACACCTCGAACTATTCCATTTATAATAGCTATGATCGTAGGCGGTTAATGAAAGGATTACCATAGTAAACAAGGATAAGACGCCAAAGGATGCCAACATCCTTTGGCAAATGCGCAGTTTAGTCGAGCTTAACGCCTAAACGGTGAGCAACCGCTTCGTACGCTTCGACCACTCCACCCAGACTCTGGCGGAAACGGTCTTTGTCCATTTTATCCAGCGTCTCTTTGTCCCACAGGCGGCTGCCGTCCGGAGAGAATTCGTCGCCCAGCACCACTTCGCCTTTATACAGACCGAACTCCAGCTTGAAGTCGACCAGGATCAGGCCCGCGTCATCAAACAGCTTTTTCAGCACGTCGTTGGCTTTGTAGGTCAGTTCCTGCATGCGCGCCAGGTTCTCTTTGCTTACCCAGCCGAAGGTTTCGCAGTAGGATTCGTTGACCATCGGGTCGTGCATGGCGTCGTTTTTCAGGAACAGATCGAACAGCGGTGGATTCAGTTCGATACCCTCTTCAATGCCCAGACGCTTCACCAGGGAGCCTGCGGCACGGTTACGGATCACGCACTCAACCGGCACCATATCCAGTTTTTTTACCAGACATTCCGTATCGGACAGCAACGCTTCCATCTGAGTCGGGATACCGGCTTCAGCCAGTTTGGTCATAATGAAGTGGTTGAACTTGTTGTTCACCATGCCCTTACGATCGAACTGCTCAATGCGTGCGCCGTCTCCTGCTGACGTATCATTGCGGAATTCGAGCACCAACAGATCCGGGTTTTCCGTGCTGTATACGGTTTTCGCTTTGCCACGATACAACTCAGCTTGCTTCTGCATCTTCATTACTCCTGGTGTGATGATTTGTATTCAAAACTGGCCATATTATGCCACGCACACGTTTGCGTGGCACGAAAATAAAAAGGGCTGGATTAACCAGCCCTCACTATTATTTGCTGAATGCGGCCTGGAAGGCAGCGACCAGCGCATCGTTCTGCGACTGGGTCAGCGTGTGTCCTTTCGGATCGATAAATTGCAGGCTGCTGCGGTTATCGAGGTCGCCAACCTGGATTTTGTAGTCACCGGAAGGCAGCTGTGGATCGCTTGCCCCCAGCTCCTGCCAGGCGCTATCAGACAGCGGCTTATAGGTCGCTGTGATGCTGCCCGTTGAGCGGGTGCTGTCGGTCACCTTCATGCCCACTTTTTCAAGCGTTGCTGGCAGGCGCTGCCAGGTCTGGTTAAACGGCGCACGCACCACCAGCATTGGCAGGCCGGTATCGTCTGCACCGCTCTGCACGTCAAAGGTTGAGCCGTTACGGTTCTGCGCGGCGTTTGCGGCATCGGTAGCGTTCTTATCCAGACCCGCTGCAATCACGTTCAGCATTTCGGTGCTGTAGCGCTGCATGGCGGACGGATCGGCAACCGGTTTTCCTGCCTGCTCAAGATTCAACAGCTTAACGGTAACCGCCTGCTGATAACCCTGCGGCTTAACGGAGACTTGATAACGACCACGGTACTGCTGGTCTTCATCGAGACGGTTCCACTCAATCCAGTCGGTGGTTAAAGTCTGGCTGGCGTCGTCGCGTTTATCAATCGTATAGTTTTTCGACTGAATGACGCTCACAACCTGCGGCCACAGCGTGGTACCGCGTGCGCTTTCCACCAGCAGAGAAGCTGTATCACCGGTAAACTGCGTGCGCGCGCCGCTCACCAGCGCCAGAGGCTGAGCTGGCGGACGAATATCAAGCGCTTTACCCACCAGGCCGCTGCCGTTAGTAACCGGAATATTATAATCACCGTTCTGGATCGGCAGGATCATGCCGGCAGGCGCGTGAAGTTCAGCAAGCGGCGGCGCATCCAGATAGGATTCATCACCGCTCACCTGGCGCTTGTAGCGCGAGTCTGAACTACAGGCAGCGAGGAGCATAACAAGCGAAACACCCGCAACCTTCGCCAGGCGCGACTTCTGTACTGAATAAGCCATCAAATCTCCCTAAACTTTACAGCAAACCGGCATGCTTCAGCGCGCCAGCGACAATTTCACGACCGTGGTCGGTAATCGGTGTCATTGGCAGACGCAGCGTGTCGGTTGCTACAAGCCCCAACTCCTTACATGCCCATTTCACTGGGATCGGATTGGGTTCGACAAATAATTTATTGTGCAACGGCATCAGACGCTGATTAATCACGCGTGCTTCATCAAAGTGACCGGCTGCGGCCAGTTTGCACATGTCAGCCATATCGCGCGCCGCCACGTTCGCCGTCACGGAAATCACGCCGTTACCACCGAGCTGCATAAAGTCCAGCGCGGTCGCATCATCACCGCTCAACAGGATAAAGTCGTCTGAAACCAGCTCTTTGATCTGATGAACGCGGCTTAAGTTCCCTGTCGCCTCTTTAATCCCGATAATATTTTTTACTTTCGAGAGACGGCCAACGGTTTCCGGCAGCATATCGCAACCGGTACGGGACGGCACATTATACAGAATTTGTGGCAAGTCAGTATGTTCAGCGATGGCTTTGAAATGCTGGAACAAACCTTCCTGAGTAGGACGGTTGTAATAAGGGGTCACCGTCAGACAGCCGACAATGCCGCTGTCGTTAAAACGTTGGGTCAGACTGATAGCTTCTGCGGTTGCGTTTGCGCCCGTCCCCGCGATGACCGGAATACGCCCGTCCGCCAGTTCCAGGGTCAGCATCACAACGTCGCCGTGCTCTTCGTGGCTCAGCGTAGCGGATTCACCGGTAGTCCCTACCGAAACGATCGCCGAGGTTCCATTGGCGACATGGTAATCAATGAGCTTCTTCATGCTTGACCGGCAGACATTACCTTTTTCATCCATCGGTGTAACAAGCGCGACAATACTTCCCGTGAACATGAGCCATCCTCTGTGCGAACAAGAGCCTCAATGTTACGTTTGGAACTGTAATAAAAGCAAGCGACCTGAGGCTCTCAGGCGGTTGTATGCATGTTTTTTTTATGCTTTCCTTAGGAAGACTTAACCACGCAAAGGAAGAACAGGTTTGACAACCTCATCACAACATTACCTGGTTATCACTGCGCTGGGTGCTGACAGGCCGGGTATCGTGAATACCATCACTCGCCACGTGAGCAGCTGCGGCTGCAACATCGAAGACAGCCGGCTGGCTATGCTTGGCGAAGAGTTCACGTTCATTATGCTGCTTTCCGGAACATGGAATGCCATTACCCTCATCGAATCTACCCTGCCGCTGAAAGGCGCAGAGCTGGATTTACTGATTGTGATGAAGCGCACCACCGCGCGCCCGCGTCCGGCTCTGCCTGCCACGGTCTGGGTACAGGTTGAAGTGCCTGATTCACCTCATCTGATTGAACGTTTTACGGCGCTGTTTGACAGCCATCAGATGAACATTGCCGAACTGGTTTCCCGCACGCAGCCGGGCGATGAAAACGCAATCCCGACGCTGTTTATTCAAATTACCGCACACAGCCCTGCCTCGCAGGATGCGTCAAATATCGAGCAAGCGTTCAAAGCCCTCTGTACAGAATTACACGCGCAAGGCAGTATAAGCGTCGTCGATTATTCGCAGCACGAACAGGATGGAGTTGAGTAATGAACCCACTGAAAGCCGGTGATATCGCACCGAAATTTAGCTTACCGGATCAAGACGGCGAGCAAGTAAATTTGACCGACTTCCAGGGACAGCGTGTTCTGGTCTATTTCTACCCGAAAGCCATGACCCCGGGCTGTACCGTACAGGCCTGCGGTCTACGCGACAACATGGATGAGTTGAAAAAGGTCGGTGTGGAAGTGCTGGGCATCAGCACCGATAAGCCAGAGAAGCTGTCACGCTTTGCGGAAAAAGAGCTGCTGAACTTCACGCTGCTTTCCGATGAAGACCACCAGGTTTGCGAGCAGTTTGGCGTCTGGGGTGAGAAGTCCTTTATGGGCAAAACGTACGACGGTATTCACCGCATCAGCTTCCTGATTGACGCTGATGGTAAAGTTGAGCACGTGTTTGATGATTTCAAAACCAGCAACCACCACGACGTAGTGTTGAAGTGGCTGAAAGAGAACGCGTGATCATTTTAGTGCCGGGTGGCGCTGCGCTTACCCGGCCTACAAGGTAAATGCAAAACGGTAGCATGCGCTACCGTTTTTAGTGTTTGCCCCCTCTCCCCGTGGGAGAGGGTTGGGGTGAGGGCATCAGCCCGCACTAAATCTACTTCTCCTCCACCGCCGGCACATCCGGCCACGCGTGGACCACGGCTTTAATCAGCGTCGCCAGCGGAATGGCGAAGAACACGCCCCAGAATCCCCACAGCCCACCGAAAATCACCACTGACAGGATAATCACCAGCGGATGCAGGTTAACGGCTTCTGAGAACAGCACCGGTACCAGCAGGTTCCCGTCCAGTCCCTGAATAATCAGGTATACGGCGAAACAGCTCCAGAACTCCGTACCCAGACCAAACTGGAACAGCGCCACACCGACTACCGGAATGGTCACCACAAACGCGCCGATATACGGGATCAGAACCGAGAATCCGACCAGCACCGCCAGCAGCAGCGAGTAGTTCAGCCCGAAGATCACGAAACCAATCCATGTCGCCACGCCCACCACAATCATCTCCAGCACTTTGCCGCGAATGTAGTTGGTGATTTGCTGGTTCATCTCCTGCCAGACCTGACCGGCGAGACCGCGATTGCGCGGCAGCACGCGGCGTACCGCATTCAGCATCTGCTCTTTATCTTTGACCAGGAAAAACACCATTAGCGGCACGAGAACAAGGTAAACCGCAAGCGTCAGCAGGCCGACCAGCGAGGCCAGAGAGTATTTCACCACCGAATCACCCATGGTCATGATGCGGGCGCGCATGTTTTCGGCCATCGCATCGATGATCCCGGCGTCCATCAGCGCAGGATAGCGGCGCGGCAGCGTGGCGGCAAAATCAGACAGTTTGTTCAGCATGCCGGGCATATCGCGGATCAGGTAGATCCCCTGTTGCCAGGCGATGGGCATCACCACGAAGGACATCAGCAGCAGAATGCCGACAAACAGCACCAGAACAATGCTGGTCGCCCAGCGTCTGGAACAGCCGATATGTTCCAGACGCGCGGTGGGCCACTCCAGCAGATACGCCAGCACAATCGCCACCAGTAGCGGTGCCAGCAGGCCACTAAAGAAGAACAGGATACCGAATCCGGCAACCAGAATGACCAGCAAAGCAATGGCTTCCGGGTCGCTAAACCGACGCCGATACCACTGCATTAACATTTCGAGCATACAACCCTTCCCTGAATCGAATGGCGGGAGTGAGACGGTGAATTGTATCTAACTGTCACAAAAAAGACTTTCCTTTTTGTTTCACTGTCAGGTTTCGCAAAACCCTGATGAATGGGATTTTCTTCATCTCTTAACACGGCTACACTCGCAGAGCAGCGGAGATGAACGTTATGCGGGTTCATCGGTCAAATTAGCACATCCAAAATACAGGACAGTGGTTATGTTCAGGCAGTTGAGAAAAACACTGGTTGCGACACTGATTGCCGCCGTGACGGTGGGTCAGGTGTTGCCCGCTTTCGCTGACTCGTCCGATTCATTGCCGGACATGGGCACCACGGCAGGAAGCACGCTCTCCATCGGGCAGGAGATGCAGATGGGTGATTATTACGTACGCCAGCTGCGCGGCAGTGCTCCGCTGATTAACGACCCTTTGCTGGTGCAGTACATCAACGGTCTGGGGATGCGTCTGGTGGCGCACGCCGACTCGGTAAAAACGCCCTTCCACTTCTATTTAATCAATAACGACGAAATCAACGCCTTCGCCTTCTTTGGCGGGAACGTGGTGCTGCATTCGGCGTTGTTCCGTTATTCCGATAACGAAAGCCAGCTGGCGTCCGTCATGGCGCACGAAATTTCGCACGTCACCCAGCGCCATCTGGCGCGTGCAATGGAAGATCAGAAGCGTAACGCCCCGCTTACCTGGGTGGGCGCGCTGGGTTCTATTCTGTTGGCGATGGCCAGCCCGCAGGCCGGGATGGCGGCGCTTACCGGGACGCTGGCGGGGACGCGTCAGGGGATGATCAGCTTCACCCAGCAGAACGAGCAGGAAGCAGACCGCATCGGCATTCAGGTTTTACAGCGTTCCGGCTTTGACCCGCAGGCCATGCCGAGCTTCCTGGAAAAACTGCTCGATCAGGCACGCTACTCGTCGCGCCCGCCTGAAATTCTGTTGACCCACCCGCTGCCGGAAAGCCGTCTCTCGGATGCGCGTAACCGTGCCAACCAGATGCGTCCGGTCGTGGTGCAGTCTTCGCAGGATTTCTACATGGCCAAAGTGAGAACGCTTGGCATGTACAACTCCGGACGTAATCAGCTCACCAGCGATCTGCTGGACGCGCTGGCGAAAGGCAACGTGCGCGAGAAGAACGCGGCGCAGTATGGTCAGGCGCTCCAGGCGATGGAGGCCAGCAAGTACGATGAAGCGCGTAAAGCGCTACAGCCGCTGCTGGCGGCGGCGCCTGACAATCCGTGGTATCTCGACCTCGCCACCGATATCGATCTGGGGCAGAAAAAAGCGACCGATGCGATCAACCGTCTGAAAGGGGCGAAAGACATTCGCAACAATCCGGTATTGCAGCTTAACCTGGCGAACGCCTACCTACAGGGCGGCCAGCCCGGCGAGGCGGTGACTATTCTGAACCGCTACACCTTTAACAATAAAGACGACCAGAACGGCTGGGAGCTGCTCGCACAGGCCCAGGGGCAACTGGGTAACCGCGATCAGGAGCTGGCCGCGCGTGCGGAAGGTCTGGCGCTGGCGGGTCGTCTCGATCAGGCCATTTCCCTGCTGAGCAGCGCCAGCTCGCAGGTGAAGCTTGGCAGCCTGCAACAGGCCCGCTACGATGCGCGAATCGACCAGCTGCGCGGCCTGCAACAACGCTTTAAGCCGTACGAGAAGATGTAATAAAGGAGAAGTCATGACAGACGCGGTAAAAATTTACCATAACCCTCGCTGCTCCAAGAGCCGCGAGACGCTGAATCTGCTGAAGTCTAACGGCATCGAACCGGAAGTGGTGTTGTATCTGGAGACGCCGCCGGACGCGCAGACGATCCGCCAGCTGCTGAAGATGCTTAACATGGGCAGCGCACGCGACCTGATGCGTCAGAAAGAAGATCTGTATAAGTCGCTTAATCTGAACGATACCAGTCTCACTGAAGATCGGCTGATTCAGGCGATGGTCGACAATCCTAAGCTGATTGAGCGCCCGATTGTCGTGGCGAACGGCAAGGCGCGTATCGGCCGTCCGCCGGAAGACGTGCTCGGGATCGTCTAATCGTTACGCCGCAGCGCTTCCAGAAACGCCTGCGGCGTACGCTCTCCCAGCTTTTTCTGCGCTTTTACCCGGTTGTAAAACTCACACAGTTGGATCAACAGCTCTCCCATCGGTTCACTGTTCACCCGCGGAATGATTTCGCGTAACGGCACGGTGACCTGAAGGGCGAGATAATACTGTGAATGCACTTTTACGGTGACGTTATGCTCCGGCAAGTTCACTTCCAGCCCAAAAGTCTCAACAGATTGAATATCAGCCGGACAGGCAGCCAGCACCTCGTTCGACCAGCGGGTCAGCAACTGCGGCGAGACACCGGCATAAAGCCGGGCGTAGCACCAGCCGCTGACGGGTTCACGCGCCCAGAGCAGGTGTTGCTCGCCACCGTCGTCCATATGCAGCGACAGCGGCTGATGATGCAGGAGTAGCTTCTGCGGCATGATTCCGGCCTTCAGCGCCTTTTTGCCCTGCAACGACGCCCCCTTTTGTTTTAGCGAGGCTGGTTTGAGGTAGCGGTTCAGGGTCGCGCGGGAAACGGCGATCCCGAGTCCGTCATTCACCAGCAGCAGCAATTCATCCAGCGGTGCCCCGGTGATATCCCGCAGGGCATTTATCAGTGCCGCCTGCTCTTGTCTCAGCGCTTTGTGTATCACTTTTGGCGTGGTGTGATTATCCGAAACCTGGTCGCGGTTGCGCCAGCGCCTGACGGTGGTGACCGAGATCCCCAGCTCAACGGCAAGCTCTCTGTCGCTTTTATCTGACTGCTGAAGATAGCGACGGATACGCGGTGTGGTGGTGGCGTTGGCATGTAGTTTGATTTCCATCGCGTCTCTCTCCGCAACTAATCTTATGAGATTTATATCAGAGCAGCGAATGCTTTGTGACCGATTTCACCTTTCGCTCGCCGCGCTTCACTGATAATCCACAGACATAACATAAACAACACCCCTCAATCTTGTACGGAGTTCACAATGAACAATGTTCTGGGATTTCTTGAAGCAAAACTGATGCCTCTGGCGGCGAAAACGGCCCAGCAGCGTCATCTTGGGGCCATTCGTGGGGCCTACGTTTCATTCATGCCGTTTATCATCGTCGGCTCCATTCTGCTGGTGATCTCCTCCTTCCCGAATCAGGCCTATCAGCAGTTTATGTCTCAGGCCTTTGGTGACAGCTGGAGCGCGATTATTGAGATCCCCTTCAACGCGGTGTTCTCGACCATGTCGCTGTTTATCAGCTTCCTGGTGGCCTACCGCCTGGCGGAACACTACGGCGAGGACCGCATCTCCTGCGGCATCCTGGCGCTGGTCGCGTTTCTGATCCTGACCCCGTTTATTAAGGTGGCGGAAAACGGCGGCATTACCGTGATGCCGGTAGAGTGGATTGGCAGCAAAGGGCTGTTCGTGGCGATGATCGGTTCCCTGCTGTGGACGGAACTGTTCTGCTGGCTGAAGCGCAAAAAGCTGGTCATCAAAATGCCGGACGGCGTGCCTCCGGCGGTGCAGGAGTCGTTCGCGGCCCTGATCCCGGCCCTGCTGGTGATGATTCTGGTGTTGCTTATCCGCATCATCTTTGAAAACACCCACTACCACACCATCCACCAGTTTATTTATGAAGTGGTTGCCACCCCGGTGCGTCATTACGGCACCTCTTACTTTGGCGCGCTGATGACCGTATTCAGCATCACCATTCTGTGGTCAGTGGGCATTAACTCCGGTTCGATGATCAACGGCATTATTCGTCCGTTGTGGATGGAAAACCAGACCGACAACATCGCCGCGATCCAGGCGGGAACGACGCCGCCACACATCATCACCGAACAGTTTTTTGACATGATCTGGATGGGCGGCGCGGGCGCCACGCTGTCGCTGGTGATTGCGATGCTGATTTTCGCCCGCAGCAAAAACATGCGCGAAGTGGCGCGCCTCGGCGCGGGCGCGTCGGTGTTTAACATCAACGAACCGATTCTCTTTGGCCTGCCGGTGATCATGAACCCAATCATGCTCATCCCGTTCAATCTGGTACCGCTGGTGCTGGTCACCGTGCAGTATGCGGCGATGAAAATTGGTGCGGTCGCCGTCACCACCGGGGTGTTTATCCCCTGGACGCTGCCGCCGGTTATTAGCGGCTTTATCGTCACCGGGCACCTGAGCGGCAGCGTGATGCAGCTGATCAACCTGCTGATTGGCGCCATGCTGTACCTGCCTTTCATGCGTATCGTGGATAAACAGTACCGCGCCGCGGAGCTGACTACCGCTACGCAACCCGACACAACCCTTGCAAAACAGGAGTAAAGCATGTGGGGAATTATCGCAACCTGGCGAATGGCGCTTGAAGGGGTAACGGAGTCCGCGTCTGCGCTGGCTGCGGGCAAACCGGTCGCTGCGGCGGTGGTGGATGCCGTCGCCGCCGTCGAGGACTTTCCGTTTTATAAATCCGTCGGCTACGGCGGGCTGCCCACCGAAAACGGCGAGGTGGAGCTGGACGCGGCCTATATGGACGGCGACACGCTGGCGTTCGGCGCCGTGGGCAATCTGGTGGATATCGCCAACCCGGTGCGCGTGGCGCACGCGCTCAGCCGCCAGCGCTATAACAGCCTGCTGGTCGGCCAGGGCGCGCGCGAATGGGCGCTGAGCCAGGGTTTTGCCGACAAAACCATGCTCACGGATCGCGCCATGCAACACTACCGTAAGCGCTGCCGCGAAACGCTGGACAAGGGGTTAAGCCCCTACGACGGACATGACACCGTCGGCATCATCGGCCTCGATAAACAGGGCTCGATGAGCGTCGCCACTTCCACCAGCGGCCTGTTTATGAAAAAACGCGGTCGCCTCGGTGACTCACCCATCATCGGCTCCGGCTTTTACTGCGACAGCGAAACCGGCGCGGCCACCGCCACGGGCGTCGGTGAAGATCTGATGAAGGGCTGTACCAGCTACGAAATCGTTCGCCGGATGGCGCAAGGCATGACGCCGCAGCAGGCGGCAGACTCCGTGGTGTTCGAACTGGAAGACAAGCTGATGTCGCGCTTCGGTCGCGCGGGCGATCTTTCCGTGGTGTGCATGAACAGCAAAGGAGAATTTGGCGCCGCGACCAACATCAAAACCTTCTCGTTCGTGGTGGCGACGGCTCGCCAGCCCCTCACCGTTTTCCGTACTGAACGCCTGCGGGAGAAAACGCACTATCACGCGGTAGATGAGGAGTGGATGCAGGCCTATGCCGCGCGGATCCGCGCGCCGATTGAGGAGTCATGATGATCACGTACCAGTTTATCAACGCGCTTTCAGACGCGAAGCCGAACAGCCATTTGATTGCGCGCGCTGACAGTTCCCTGTTACCGGAAAACGCTCTTATCGCTGAAATGCGCCAGCAGAGCACCGTCGCCGACGCGCGCTTTGGCTGCGCGCCGTTTGCCCGCATCACCCTGTTGCCGGACGCGCTCTGGCATGACGCCCTGACCGAAGGGTTGCTTACCGCTCTGCGACCGCTGCTTGCCGCCCCCGCCAGCACCGAACTCGTGCTGGACGTGACGGATATTGACGATGTGGTGCTGGCGCAGGTACTGCGTTTTCTCTTTAATCAGGCGCACAGGCTCAGTGACCTGAAGCTGAAGAAGACGGACGAAGCGCTGCGTCTTACCTGCATCACTGCCCTCTGCCTGCCGGAACAGCAGGCGAAGCTGGAGACGGCCTTCCGCCAGCAGCAGGCCATCGCCCACGGCATGGTCGCAGCGCGACGTCTGGCGGATATGCCGTCCGACCGCTGCACGCCGCAGTTTGTGGTGGAAGAGGCGCAAAAACTGTGTGCCGCCAGCCCTGCCCTGCGCTGCGAAGTGTTGGATGAAACGCAAATTGTTGAGCAGGGACTTGGACTGCTGCATGCCGTTGGCAAAGGGGCGACCTGCCCGCCGCGCCTGCTGGCTATTCACTATAACGGCGTGTCTGATGGCCCGGTGCGCTGCTACGTGGGAAAAGGCATTACCTTTGACACCGGCGGCCTGTGGCTGAAGGAAGGCGCGGGCATGTACACCATGAAATATGACATGTGCGGCGCGGCTAACGTACTCGGGCTGATGCTGACCGTTGCAGAGCTGAAATTACCCGTGCGCATCATGGGCGTGCTGGCGCTGGCGGAAAACGCCATCGGCCCCGACGCCATGCAGCCCGGCACGGTGGCAACGGCCTGCAACGGCATTACGGTGGAAATCAACAATACCGATGCCGAAGGCCGGCTGGTGCTGGCAGACGCTATCGCCTGGGCGAGTCAGCGCCATCCGCAGGCGCACTATATCATTGATATGGCGACCTTAACCGGAGCGGTGGTGAAAGCGCTGGGGTATGAGCTGAGCGGGCTGATGACCAAGGATGAACCGCTGCGTCAGGCACTGACGCACGCGGGCAAACGGAGCGGCGACGAGGTGTGGTCCCTGCCGCTGGACGCCCGGCTGAAAAAGCAAACCGACAGCGCGATTGCCGATCTGTGCAACACGCCGACCAATAACGCGGCGATCAGCGCCTCGGCGGCGTGGCTGCTGCACCACTTCTGCCCGCCGACCATTCCGTGGGCGCATCTGGATATCAGCGGGACGGCGCTGTGGCGTGAGAACGGCAGAAGCGTGGCATCGGGAAGACCGATTCCACTGCTGGTGGAGCACTTGTTGGGGGATCTTTAGCCGGGTGGCGGCTGCGCCTTACCCGGCCTACAAGGTATGACGGGTTTTCGTAGGCCCGGTAAGCGCAGCGCCACCGGGCAAAAAACTCAAAGCTTAAGAATATCTTTTACAAACGGAATGGTCAGCTTGCGCTGGGCGGTAATGGAGGCGCGGTCGAGCTGATCGAGCGTATCAAAGAGCGTGCGCATCTCCCGATCCAGACGCTTGAGCAGGAAGCGCCCTACGTCTTCAGGCAGTTCAAATCCGCGCAGTCTGGCGCGCAACTGAAGTGCCTGGAGTTTGTCTTCATCCGACAGCGGTTGCAGCTTGTAGATTTGCCCCCAGTCCAGACGAGACGCCAGATCCGGCAGCCCCAGATTGAGCTGGCGCGGCGGACGATCGCCGGTGATCAGCAGCCGGGTTTTGCCCGACTCCAGAATGCGGTTGTAGAGGTTAAAGATCGCCATTTCCCACGGTTCGTCCCCCGCCACGCATTCTATATTATCGATGCAGACCAGGGAGAGATGTTCCATGCCCTCCAGCACCTCAGGCACAAACCAGGTGCGTTTATCCAGCGGCACATAGCCTACCGCGTCACCGCGCGCCGAAAGCTCCGCACAGGCGGCATGCAGCAGGTGGCTGCGTCCCGCGCCTTCGCGTGACCAGATATAGATGTATCCGCTGTGTTCCTGGCGCAGCACGTTTTGCAGTGCAGCCAGTAAAGAGGGGTTATCACCCGGCCAGAAACTCGCGAAAGTTTCGTCGTCAGGGAGATAAAGTGGCAGAGAGAGCTGTGCCGGTCCGTTCAGAAATACCTCAACCAGAGATCTTACATAAAATCGGAATGGAGTTTAACACGGAACCTGCAAGGAGAGAACCGGGCGATCCTTCGCCCGGCATGACGATCAATGTGGCGCTTTTTCGCTGTCGTCCGCGTCCAGCACCACCTCTTCCGGGCGGATCACCGAGATCAGCTTGAAAATCAGGCTCAGGCCGACGCCGACGATGGTCGCCAGCGCCATCCCCTTCAGCTCTGCCGCGCCGATGTGCACCTTCGCGCCGCTCACGCCGATAATCAGGATAACGGAGGTCAGGATCAGGTTCTGCGCCTTGCTGTAATCCACTTTGGATTCAATCAGCACGCGAATACCGGAGGCACCGATCACCCCGTACAGCAGCAGGGAAACGCCGCCCATCACCGGAACCGGGATAATCTGGATCGCCGCCGCCAGTTTGCCAACGCATGAGAGCAGAATGGCGATGATCGCCGCACCGCCGATAACCCAGGTGCTGTAGACGCGGGTGATCGCCATTACGCCGATATTCTCACCGTAAGTCGTGTTTGGCGTGGAGCCGAAGAAACCAGAGATGATGGTGGAGAAACCGTTGGCAAACATGGAGCGATGCAGGCCCGGGTCGCGGATCAGGTCGCGCTTCACGATGTTCGCCGTGACCACCAGGTGGCCGACGTGCTCAGCAATCACCACCAGCGCGGCAGGCAGAATAGTGAAAATGGCGAACCATTCAAAGCGCGGGGTGTAGAAGGTTGGCAGCGCGAACCAGTGCGCCTCGGCAATCGGGGTGGTATCCACAACGCCCATCACGAAGGAGAGCGCGTAACCCGCCAGCACGCCGATCAGGATCGGGATAATCGCCATAAAGCCGCGGAACAGGACGGAACCGAAAACCGTCACGCCCAGCGTCACCAGCGAAATAATGATGGTTTTGGAATCCGGTGACTGACCGTCCGCAGGCAGCAGCCCAGCCATGTTCGCCGCGACACCCGCCAGCTCCAGGCCGATGACGGCAACGATGGCCCCCATGGCCGCAGGCGGGAACATCACGTCCAGCCAGCCGGTACCGGCTTTCTTCACGATGAAGGAGACCAGGCAGAACAGCACGCCGCACATAATAAAGCCGCCCAGCGCGACCTCATAACCCAGCGGCAGCAACAGTAGTACCGGGGAGATAAACGCGAAGCTCGACCCGAGATAGGCCGGGATTTTGCCTTTACAGATGAAGAGGTAAAGCAGCGTACCGATGCCGTTAAACAGCAGCACGGTAGCCGGGTTAATGTGAAACAGGATTGGCACCAGCACGGTTGCGCCAAACATGGCGAACAGGTGCTGCAAACTAAGCGGGATTGTCTGTAAAAGCGGCGGTCTTTCACTCACCCCGATAGCACGGCGCGTCATAGTGTTTTCCTCTGAGTGTCATTGTTGGTTTTTATTCAAAAAAAAGCCGACTATCAAAGTCGGCTTCTTTATCGTTATTCGATTATTTAGTACCAAAAATCTTATCGCCGGCATCGCCGAGCCCCGGGATGATGTACCCGTGCTCGTTCAGTCCCTGGTCGACAGACGCGGTATAGAGTTCAACGTCCGGGTGCGCTTTTTCCAGCGCCGCGATACCTTCCGGCGCCGCAACCAGCACCAGCACTTTAATGCTGCTGCATCCCGCTTTTTTCAGCAGGTCGATGGTGGCGATCATCGAACCACCGGTCGCCAGCATCGGGTCAACCACCAGCGCCATACGCTCGTCGATGTTAGAGACCAGCTTCTGGAAGTACGGGACCGGCTCAAGCGTCTCTTCGTTACGGTAGATACCCACCACACTGATACGCGCGCTTGGGACGTGCTCCAGCACGCCTTCCATCATGCCCAGACCCGCACGCAGGATTGGCACCACGGTAATTTTTTTACCTTTGATCTGCTCAACCTGCACCGGGCCGTTCCAGCCTTCGATGGTCACTTTTTCCGTTTCCAGATCAGAGGTCGCTTCGTAGGTCAGCAGGCTACCCACTTCAGAAGCCAGTTCGCGAAAACGCTTCGTGCTGATGTCATGCTCACGCATCAGGCCCAACTTGTGTTTAACGAGTGGGTGTTTCACTTCCACAATCTTCATTCTCTTTCTCCTCTGAGGTGGCATCCGCAAAAAAATCGCGGGATTATACCGCTTTTTTCGGATTGCGCCATACCCATCTTGCTTGACGTACATCAATCAAAAACAAAAAAGCCGGAGGCTGGGCTCCGGCTTGGGTGCGGGATTCTGCCGGGTGGCGCTAACGCTTACCCGGCCTACACATCCCGTAGGCCCGGTAAGCGCAGCGCCACCGGGCAATTATAGCTGCTCTCCGTTGCTCGCAATCACCTGCTTATACCAGTCGAACGATTTCTTCTTGCTGCGGTTCAGCGTGCCGTTACCTTCGTTATCTTTATCGACAAAGATAAAGCCGTAGCGTTTCTTCATCTCGCCAGTGCCGGCAGAGACCAGGTCGATACAGCCCCACGGGGTATAGCCCATCAGGTCTACGCCATCCTCCACCACCGCTTTTTTCATCTCGCGAATGTGTGCGGAAAGGTAGTCGATGCGGTACTGATCGTTCACCGTGCCGTCGCTCTCCTGCACGTCGATCGCGCCAAAGCCGTTTTCCACAATAAACAGCGGCAGCTGGTAGTGATCCCAGAACCAGTTGAGGGAGTAGCGAAGCCCCACCGGGTCAATCTGCCAGCCCCAGTCCGATTTCTGCACGTACGGGTTAGAGACCAGGCTCTTGCTCTCGTCGTAGTCCAGCTGCGGGTTGTCCGCCGTCGCTTTGGTGGCGAAAGACATGTAGTAGCTGAACCCGATGTAATCCACGCAGCCCTGCGTCAGCGCCACTTTATCTTCTTCGGTGATATCCAGCGCGAAGCCGCGACGTTCAAAGTAGTTGAGCAGATGCTGCGGATACTTGCCGCGCACGTGAACGTCGGTGAACCAGTAGCGGCGATGCATGGCGTTCATCGCCATCATCATATCGTCCGGGGCACAGGTCAGCGGATAGATGGGGCACATGGCAATCATGCAGCCGATTTGCAGCGACGGGTTGATCTCGCGCCCCGCTTTCACCGCCAGGGCACTGGCCACCAGCTCATAGTGCGCCGCCTGGAACATCACCGGCTCGCGATCTTCTCCCGGCGCATATTTCAGCCCGGAGTTGGTAAACGGCGCAAAATCTTCGTGGAAGTTGGCCTGGTTGTTGATCTCGTTAAAGGTCATCCAGTACTTCACTTTATGCTGGTAGCGCTCAAAAACGACCTTCGCGAAGCGCACGAAGAAGTCGATCAGCTTACGGTTGCGCCAGCCGCCGTATTCCGTCACCAGGTGGAAAGGCATCTCGAAGTGGGAAAGCGTGATCACCGGCTCGATGCCGTGCTTCAGGCACTCGTCAAAAAGATCGTCATAGAATTGGAGTCCCGCTTCGTTCGGCTCCAGCTCGTCGCCTTTCGGGAAGATACGCGTCCAGGCGATGGAGGTGCGGAAGCATTTGAACCCCATTTCGGCAAAGAGTTTGATGTCTTCTTTATAGCGGTGATAGAAGTCGATGGCTTCGTGGTTTGGGTAATTTTTCCCCTCCAGCACGCCGTTGGTGATTTCACGCGGTACTCCGTGGGCGCCTGCCGTCATGACATCGGCGACGCTCACGCCCTTGCCGCCCTCTTTCCAGCCGCCTTCGAGCTGGTGCGCCGCAACGGCCCCACCCCACAGAAAACCTGCTTTAAATCCTGACATTCGCTTTCCCTCATTCTGCGTTATTTTCTGCAAAAACAGTTACAGAAACCGGTTTCAGTCTGATGATGTGCAAAGGGGATAGCCGTTGCAAGCAGATCGCCGAAACCGGTTTCATTTTCGTGAACAGAGTCAAGTTTGTTGCCATGGAAAGCCCGCACAGAAAAAAAGATCCCCGCGCCGAGAATAGGCTCGCAAACGTTTGCCTGGACTGTTAGAATTGCGCCGATTTTTCTTACTAGCTATGCAATCGCGTGGGGATTTAAGCCGTGACCAACAAAACTTCTCTCAGCTACAAAGATGCCGGTGTTGATATTGACGCAGGTAATGCGCTGGTTGACCGAATCAAAGGTGTGGTGAAAAAAACCCGCCGCCCGGAAGTGATGGGTGGCCTGGGTGGATTCGGCGCACTGTGCGCGCTGCCGCAAAAATATCGTGAACCTGTGCTGGTCTCGGGTACGGATGGTGTCGGTACAAAACTGCGCCTGGCGATGGATCTTAAGCGTCACGATACGATTGGTATCGATCTGGTGGCGATGTGCGTCAACGACCTGGTGGTACAAGGCGCTGAGCCGCTGTTCTTCCTCGATTACTACGCGACCGGCAAGCTGGACGTGGATACCGCAGCCAGCGTCATTAACGGTATCGCCGAAGGCTGCCTGCAATCCGGCTGTGCGCTGGTCGGCGGTGAAACCGCTGAAATGCCGGGCATGTATCACGGTGAAGATTATGACGTCGCAGGCTTCTGCGTCGGCGTGGTAGAAAAATCAGAAATTATCGACGGCAGCAAAGTGGCAGACGGCGATGTGCTGGTTGCGCTGGCCTCCAGCGGTCCGCACTCCAACGGCTACTCTCTGGTGCGTAAAATCCTCGAAGTGAGCGGTTGCGACCCGCTGACCACCGAGCTGGACGGCAAACCGCTGGCCGATCACCTGCTGGCCCCGACCCGCATCTACGTGAAAAACGTGCTGGAGCTGATTGAGAACGTCGACGTGCACGCCATCGCTCACCTCACCGGCGGCGGCTTCTGGGAAAACATTCCGCGCGTACTGCCGGACAATACCCAGGCGGTGATCGACGCATCCTCATGGCAGTGGCCGTCCGTCTTCAACTGGCTGCAAACCGCAGGCAACGTGAGCTCTCACGAAATGTATCGCACCTTTAACTGCGGCGTGGGCATGGTTATCGCCCTGCCCGCCAGCGAAGCGGATAAAGCGGTTAAGCTGCTGACAGAAAAAGGTGAAAACGCGTGGAAAATCGGTACGATTAAAGCATCCGATTCCGAACAGCGTGTGGTCATTGAATGAAAAACATCGTGGTGCTCATTTCCGGCAACGGAAGCAATTTGCAGGCAATCATAGACGCCTGCAAACAGAAGAAAATCAATGGCACCATTCGGGCAGTATTCAGCAACAAGGCCGATGCATTCGGCCTTGAGCGCGCGCGGGAAGCGAACATTCCTGCGCACGCGCTGGAAGCCAGCCAGTTCGCCGGGCGTGAAGCCTTTGACCGTGAGCTGGTGCAGGAGATTGACGCCTACGCGCCTGACGTGGTGGTGCTGGCAGGCTACATGCGCATCCTGAGCCCGGCTTTTGTTGCACACTACGCCGGACGACTGCTCAATATCCACCCTTCCCTGCTGCCAAAATACCCCGGCCTGCATACCCATCGTCAGGTGCTGGAGAACGGCGATGAGGAGCATGGTACCTCCGTGCATTTCGTTACCGACGAGCTGGACGGTGGTCCGGTGATTTTGCAGGCAAAAGTACCGGTCTTTGACGGCGACAACGAAGACGACGTGACCGAACGTGTGCAGACGCAGGAACACGCCATTTATCCGCTGGTGGTAAGCTGGTTTGTCGATGGACGTCTGGAGATGCGCAACGGCGCAGCCTGGCTGGACGGCGTGAAGTTGCCCCCGCAGGGTTATGCGGCTGAAGAGTAGTCTGTTTGAATTGCCCGGCGGCGCTTCGCTTGCACGGGCCTACGGTCCCGTAGGTCGTGGTAAGCGCAGCGCCACCCGACACCCCCTCCCCCAACCCTCTAAATTCCCCAATAAAAAAATAACTGTCATACTTTTCTGGCACTGTTGGACATATCGTGGAAATGCTCGCCATAATAAGGACGAGACGGATTTACCACGTCCTGTGATTGAACTGGAGTGTGAGCTGTAATGGGTCAGGAAAAGTTATACATCGAGAAAGAGCTAAGCTGGTTAGCATTCAACGAACGTGTACTTCAGGAAGCGGCCGATAAAAGCAACCCGCTGATTGAACGTATGCGTTTTTTAGGCATCTATTCCAACAATCTGGATGAGTTCTACAAGGTTCGCTTCGCCGAACTGAAACGGCGAATCATCATCAGCGAAGAACAGGGCTTAAACTCCCACTCGCGGCATCTGCTTGGAAAAATCCAGTCTCGCGTAATGAAAGCCGATCAGGAATTTGATGGCCTCTATAACGAGCTGCTGCTGGAAATGGCACGCAACCAAATCTTCCTGATCAACGAACGCCAGCTCTCCGCGAATCAGCAAAACTGGCTGCGCCACTATTTCAAACATTATCTGCGCCAGCATATCACCCCGATTCTGATCAATCGTGAAACCGATCTGGTGCAGTTCCTGAAAGATGATTACACCTATCTGGCGGTAGAAATCATTCGGGGTGAGACCATTAACTACGCGTTGCTGGAAATACCGTCTGATAAAGTCCCACGCTTTGTAAACCTGCCGCCGGAAACCCCGCGCCGACGTAAGCCGATGATCCTGCTGGATAACATCCTGCGCTACTGCCTGGACGATATCTTCAAAGGCTTCTTCGATTACGACGCGCTCAACGCCTACTCGATGAAGATGACCCGTGACGCCGAGTACGATCTGGTGCATGAGATGGAGGCCAGCCTGATGGAGCTGATGTCTTCCAGCCTCAAGCAGCGCCTGACGGCGGAACCGGTGCGGTTTGTCTATCAGCGCGATATGCCGGACGCGATGGTGGAGATGCTGCGCGATAAGCTGACCATCTCCCGCTACGACTCCATTATTCCCGGCGGGCGTTACCACAACTTTAAAGATTTCATTGGCTTCCCGAACGTCGGCAAAGCCAATCTGGTGAACAAACCGCTGCCGCGCCTGCGCCATATCTGGTTCGATAAGTTCCGCAACGGGTTCGACGCCATCCGCGAGCGGGATGTGTTGCTCTACTATCCGTATCACACCTTTGAACACGTGCTGGAATTGCTGCGTCAGGCCTCGTTCGATCCGAACGTGCTGGCGATCAAAATCAACATTTATCGCGTGGCGAAAGATTCCCGCATCATCGATGCGATGATCCACGCGGCGCACAACGGCAAGAAAGTGACCGTGGTGGTTGAGCTCCAGGCTCGCTTCGACGAAGAGGCCAACATCCACTGGGCGCGCCGACTGACGGAAGCGGGCGTGCACGTCATCTTCTCCGCGCCGGGGCTGAAAATTCACGCCAAGCTGTTCCTGATCTCCCGTAAAGAGGGCGAGGACGTGGTGCGCTATGCCCATATCGGTACCGGGAACTTTAACGAGAAAACCGCGCGAATTTACACCGACTATTCGCTGCTGACTGCCGATGCGCGCATCACTAACGAAGTGCGTCGGGTGTTCAACTTCATTGAGAACCCGTACCGCCCGGTGAGCTTCGATTATCTGCTGGTGTCACCGCAGAACTCGCGACGCCTGCTGTACGATATGATCGACAAAGAGATTGCCAATGCGCAGAACGGCTTGTCGTCCGGCATTACGCTGAAGCTCAACAATCTGGTGGACAAAGGGCTGGTGGATCGCCTGTACGCGGCCTCCAGCTCCGGCGTTCCGGTAAATCTGCTCATTCGCGGCATGTGCTCGCTCATTCCGGAACTGGAAGGCATCAGCGACAATATCCGCGTGATCAGCATTGTGGATCGCTATCTTGAACACGATCGCGTCTATATTTTCGATAACGCCGGTGATAAGCGCGTATATCTCTCTTCCGCCGACTGGATGACGCGTAATATAGATTACCGTATTGAAGTGGCGGCACCGCTGCTGGATCCTCGCCTGAAGCAGCGTATCCTGGACATTATCGAGATCCTGTTCAGCGATACGGTGAAAGCACGTTATATCGACAAAGAACTCAGTAATCGCTATGTACCGCGCGGCAATCGCCGTAAAGTGCGGTCGCAGCTGGCGATTTACGATTACATCAAATCACTTGAGCAACCCGATTAACCTATGCCAATAAACGATAATACCCCACGCCCGCAGGAGTTCGCTGCGGTCGATCTTGGCTCAAACAGTTTCCATATGGTCATCGCCCGCGAGGTGGATGGCGCAATGCAGATCATCGGTCGTCTGAAGCAGCGTGTGCATCTGGCCGATGGTCTCGACGCGCGTAACATGCTGAGCGAAGAGGCCATGGAGCGCGGGCTGAACTGCCTGTCGCTGTTCGCAGAACGTCTGCAAGGCTTTTCGCCGTCCAGCGTCTGCATCGTCGGGACGCATACGCTACGCCAGGCGCTAAACGCGCCGGAGTTTCTTAAGCGCGCGGAAAAGGTTATCCCCTACCCGATCGAGATCATCTCCGGTAACGAAGAAGCGCGCCTGATTTTTATGGGCGTGGAGCATACGCAGCCGGAAAAAGGCCGCAAGCTGGTGATTGATATCGGCGGTGGCTCCACGGAACTGGTGATTGGTGAAGACTTCGAGCCGCGTCTGGTGGAAAGCCGCCGTATGGGCTGCGTCAGCTTCGCGCAGATGTATTTCCCGGGCGGCGTCATCACCCGCGAAAACTTCCAGCGCGCGCGCATGGCCGCCGTACAAAAACTGGAAAATCTGGCCTGGCAATACCGTATTCAGGGCTGGAACGTGGCGCTGGGCGCATCGGGTTCGATTAAAGCGGCCCATGAAGTGCTGCTGGCAATGGGTGAAAAAGACGGGTTTATTACGCCTGAGCGCCTGGTGAAACTCACCGAAGAGGTGCTTAAGCATAAGAGCTTCGACGCCCTGAGTCTGCCGGGTCTGTCCGACGAACGTAAAGCCGTGTTCGTACCGGGGCTGGCGATCCTCTGCGGCGTGTTTGACGCGCTGGCGATCAAAGAGCTGCGCCTCTCTGACGGCGCCCTGCGTGAAGGCGTGCTGTATGAGATGGAAGGCCGTTTCCGTCATCAGGATATTCGCAGCCGCACCGCGCAGAGCCTGGCCAACCAGTACAACATCGACCGCGAACAGGCAAAGCGCGTTCTCGAAACCACGGTGCAGATGTACGAGCAGTGGGAGGAGCAGAATCCGAAGCTGGCGCATCCGCAGCTGGCCGCGCTGTTGAAATGGGCCGCCATGTTGCACGAGGTGGGGCTGAACATTAACCACAGCGGAATGCATCGCCATTCGGCCTATATTCTGCAAAACAGCGATCTGCCTGGCTTCAACCAGGAGCAGCAATCCATGATGGCGACGCTGGTGCGCTATCACCGCAAAGCCATCAAGCTCGACGATCTGCCGCGCTTTACGTTATTTAAGAAAAAGCAGTTCCTGCCGCTCATTCAGCTGTTGCGCCTGGGCGTGTTGCTCAATAATCAGCGACAGGCAACCACCACGCCGCCGACGCTGAAGCTAAAAACGGATGACTATCACTGGACGCTGAGCTTCCCGCACGACTGGTTTAGCCAGAACGCGCTGGTGCTGCTGGATCTGGAAAAAGAGCAACAGTACTGGGAAGCGGTCACCGGCTGGCTGTTGAAGATTGAAGAAGAGAGTTCTGAGGCGGCAGCGTAGCGGCTCAGGCGCTCTCCTGAGAAGGCTGCGTGTCAAGCAACGTATCAAGCTCAGCCGGTAACCCAATCAAATAGCCCTGCACATAATCGATACCTAGCGCGTGCACCGCGCTACGTATCTCTTCTGTTTCCAC
Source organism: Enterobacter cloacae complex sp. IR5403 (assembly GCF_049238705.1). Taxonomy (NCBI): domain Bacteria; kingdom Pseudomonadati; phylum Pseudomonadota; class Gammaproteobacteria; order Enterobacterales; family Enterobacteriaceae; genus Enterobacter; species Enterobacter cloacae complex sp. IR5403. The sequence continues at coordinate 137,631 of NZ_JBMKHP010000007.1, forward strand.
ATATTCCGCCACCACCAGCATTTTCTTCATCCGGGCCAGATGGCAAATGGAAGCCACAATCTGGTAATCCAGGCTGTTGCTGACAATATTGCGAATAAAGCCGCCGTCGATTTTGAGGATGTCGGCGTCCACGCTTTTTAACCGCGCATAGCTGGCGTAGCCGGTGCCAAAATCATCAATGGCGATCCGGATGCCCATTTTTTGTAATTTCCTGAGGGTAGACGCCGCCAAATCCGCATGACCAAAGGCGCTGCTTTCGGTCACTTCAAAGATCAGCTGCCACGCTTCAACGGCGTATTTGGCTAACAGGCGGCTCACTTCAAGCGGGAACTGCGCCCGGTAGACGGTAGAAGGTGCGAGGTTGATCGCAAAGCGCTGGCCCGGCAAACGCTGGCGGTGCTGTGCCAGAAAACTCAGCGTACGCTCCAGTACCCATAAATCGACACGCGACGATAAACCAAACTCCTGTGCGATGGGCAGGAACTGTTCGGGAAAGATCAGCGCCCCGTTATCATCACGCATTCGCAGCAGCACCTCGTGATAACAATCACCGCGCAGCCCGCGAACGGGCTGAACCAGCAGGGTAAAAGCGTCCTGCTCCAGCGCGGCCTGTAAACGGCTCATCATCGCGACCTTATCTTTCAGGCTACGCTGCAAGTGAACAGCCCCGCGCTGCTGAAGATTTTCCGGGTGGTTGGTAGAAAGGGAGAGATCGGCCACGATGCCCAGCTCCCCCAGCACCAGATAGAGGTGATTGACGGGTGAGCGCACATAGCAATAGCTTATGCCGACCTGAGGCTGTACCGGCATACCATCCCAGACAAAAACGAACTGCTTGATATGCTCGTCCAGCGTCTCAATGCGCTGTTGATGCGACTCCGCATCCAGACGCACCGCCATGTCATACCCGGTAAGGTGATAGACTCGTTCATTGGGCTGAAGGGTGCCGTTTATCCATTGCGCCAGCTGCTGTTTATACTGGATCCGCAGCATCACGCCGTAATTGCGTCCCAGTACCTCCAGCTCGGGCACGCGCAGTAAACAGAGCGCTGACCACGGGTGACTGGCCAGCTCGCGCGACAGCGCCCGCAGGTTGGGCATATGCACCACCGGATCGAGAAATGCCTGGCTGCGGGAGCGAATATTGATGGCCCGCTGGCGTGTCGCCAGCATCGACATGTACGTCACAACGAAGGAAAAGACCAGATAGCTGGATGAGGTGATCGCAAGCTGAATGCCATAACCCTCTTGCACCGGAATGTAGTGATAAAAAAAGTGAATCGACACCAGCAGGACCGGCGTCCAGATGAGTGACATCAGCTTGTAGCCAAAGCGCATCGCCCCCCAGAGCATCACGGGCATCAGCAGGGACAAGGTGTAGTTGGTACTGAAAATGGAACTGTTTGCATTCATGGGCAACAGCAGCATGACCAGCAACCCGCCCAGGGCTAAAAACCACACCACAAACTCAAAGGCCGTCACCTTCTTGTCTATTTGCGCGCGGAGCTGGGACATCAGTCCCTTGATATAGCGCGGATGACGTATCAGGCGGATCAGCAGGTAGCTTAGCGGCACGCCCGTCAGTCCGCTTACCAGCAGCCCCTGATAGTTAATCAGGGTCCGAATATTGAGGGGATTCAGTCCTGCGAGGCTCTGGCGGCTTTCATATACGCCCAGATAGACCGCAAACTGAAACAGCACCAGAAAAAGCGTTGCCGGGCAAAACACCTGCCAGAAAATACGCTGCCCCATCAGGCGTATATCACCGTAGGCGGTCATATTGCGCCGGGGCGCAAACACGCGATAACCGCCCCAGCTGAGCACCAGAGGAACGATAAAATGCAGAATGCCAGCCACGGTTTCAAATAACCCAACGGAGGGGTAATAACGTAAAAATAGCGACACCACCACTCCAGGGAGGGCTTCCAGGCCAAAGAACAACAGCAGCGCCAGCAGAAAAGAGAGCGGGAGATAATAGAGCGCAACGATACCGTCGCCCAGCTGCGTTAAGGTATTTGCTACGCTAAGCACCGGAAGTAACACAACGGGTAAAATAAGAGGAAGTGCCCACCAGCGGTCTTTATTTTGCTTCAGGAAGTGGTGAATATTCATAGATGCTCGTTTACAACCCTTGCGCTCCAGAGGGTAAAGGAAGACAGGCATCCAACCTGACGTACACGTTGCCCGGAAAATTCCTGGCAAGCACAGTGGAGGAGGGATTTTAAATAGCAACGACGGGATGCGGTTGACCTAAATCAAATTAATTTATCTGAATAAACCTTTCTTACGTTTTTTTTGAATATTTTTCCTGTAATTATCAATGCGATAAATAAAAGCGTTGTTTTTAATAACATAAATTAATGTAAGCATTGACGGTATTTTACATTTCGCCGAATTGACCCTGACTTGCGGCTGTGCCTTAATAGCCGTATCGCCCAAAAGGGTATACTCAGGAAAAGAAAGTGAGTCAGGCTACGCGTATGCGAAAACGACATCGATTTAACACCCGGATGACCCGCATCATACTGCTCATCAGTTTCCTGTTTTTCTTTGGCCGCTTTGTTTACTCCTCCATTGGCGCCTGGTATCACCATCAGGACAAAATTCAGTCGCAGCAATCAGGTCTTGTGGTGGATTCGCCCGAGCGCTAAAGCGTGTTCGCTCCCGGCAGACAAACTGTATCGCACTGTATCCCGAGCGCTACGCTGGCAAATCGGTACAAAACGCCCGCAAAAGCAAACATCCCCGATACATAAAAATGGTCTTCTGTATTCCTCGCCATAATAAACTGATGAGGAGAGACACAGATGATTCGTCGATATTTCCTGCTTCCTGTATTTGCGCTGACGTCATTTGCTGGCGCACGGGACGTTTGCCGACGGCAGCAGCTGAAGCTGGTATGTGATCAGCAAAAAAGCCCGCATGATGATCGGTCCGACTTCGGGCCACGCCATCCTGCGGGCTTTATGCACTTCCGGCTCCTGCAACGAGGTTATGTGCGGTTTTGTCACAAACGCGCCTTCCCCCCTCTCTTAACCATCAGAAGCTGTACGTTACCTTCAAACTTCCCACAGGAGATGTTTTTCGCTGAACAATGGGGCTATCGCCGGCCTCCCCCGTCAGCTGCGTAACGCCAGCTGCGGCAAGCAGGCTCCAGCGGGAGGTAAGCTTATGGGTCCAGTCCAGATTCAGCGAATACGCATATATTCCCGATCCGGCATCGTGTCGGGCAAAACCCGATGCGGCCGACTGGGCGGCATTCACCCCGTAGTAGGTTTGCACGTACTTACTTGATCCCCAGCTACCGGTCAGCGCCAGCGTTAACGCATTTTTCGGAGATGTATAGAGCGGGCTGGCAATACCGAAATGCACAGCTTCACCATTGTCTCTCTCAGAAACCGGGACCTCTGCCTGCAACTGCACGGTCAGCCAGTCAGTCACCCTGTACCCCAGCCCTGGCACAACGATAGCTGAGCCTTTAATGTCACCCATTCCTCGCAGGTCGTCGCTGCCGGAGGCGATCGAATCGCTGCTTACGTCGCGATCCTTACGTCCAGCGCGATAGCTCAGCGCTGCGTTGTAGTCCAGGTTACCAAAGCTGTTGCCGTAGCCGATCCCCCGCGTGGTGCTGACAAAAAAACCATTTGCCATCGCGTAATCAACCACCTGAGCCGCAGAGACCCGGCTCTTGTCCGAACCGGAATAGCGTGGCGAAACATCCACGCCGCCTCCCAGGGTTAACACGTTGCCCTGAGGCTGCTCTGTCGCCAGCGCCGGGGTGGCCAGTAACGCCAGGACGGCCCCCGGCAAGATGCTTTTCATGCTGCGACCGATGCGTGAACGGGGGAAACTATGACGCAGTGTGATGTTTCTCATTAAAGAAGCCCTTTGGATTCAGATGATTGCGATACAAGCGGTGTTAAACGCCAGAGCGCCCATTCTGAATACTCACCCTAAGGTTCTTATGAGCCGTAAATGAAGAAATGCTGAAGCACGTGAAGGTTCTGTAAACCCTGAAGAATACCTGTTACCGTTTGTTCTTCAGTTGTTCTTCATGCACTGTTGATACAGTTACCAATGTGAAAATTCTACTAATTGAAGACGACCTGGATCTCGGCAATGGCGTGCGTATCGCCCTAGCAGATCAAGGATTTGATGTCATATGGGTACGCCGCAAAGAGGATGCGCTGCATCAGCTTGAGCTCTGCGTGCCGGAACTTATTTTGCTCGACCTGGGGCTGCCCGATGGCGATGGCATGAGCCTGATGACGCGCCTGCGTCAACAGCTTAAGGGCGTCCCCGTCATCATCCTGACGGCGCGAGGCACGCTACAGGACCGCCTGTGCGGGCTGGATGCAGGCGCAGACGATTATCTGGTCAAACCTTTTATTCTCGCCGAACTGCTGGCGCGCGTGAGAGCCCTTGCGCGGCGCAGTTACGGTTTTGAAAATGAGGCAATAGAAATTCGCGGTTTGTCGCTTCATATTCCGACGCGTCGCGTAACGGTGAGCGCACGCCACGTTGAGCTGACGGCAAGCGAATATGCGCTGCTTGAAACGTTAATGCTGCGCGCCGATCGCGTGCTTACGCGACGGTATCTGGAAGAAAGGATATTTGGCACGAAAGAAAACCTCAGCAACGCGCTTGATGTGCATATGGGTAACCTGCGGCGAAAAATTGGCGATGGCTTTGTGCGAACGGTGAGAGGCGTTGGGTATGTCATTGATACCGTACCCGTTCAGAAGGCGGCAGGTTGATGCGTAATTTTTGGCACCACCTCAGGCTTCCCACGCTGGTCAGGCGAATGCTGGTCGCCCAGATGCTGCTGCTTACGTTGCTCTGGTGTCTCTTTTTAACCTTCATTTTGCTGGAAGACCTGCGTAGCCCTCCCATACTGACGGGCAGTGAGACTTACGAAACCGTTTTTTCCCTGGTGGAGAGCATGGACGATCGCCCGCAGGCGCGTGATGCCGTGCTGGCAGCGTTCAGCAAGGCGCTGCGGGAGGGGTATGGCGGCGGTGAAGATCCGGAGCTGTCCATCAACCTCATTGTTCGTAAGCATAATGAGGTGATTTTTTCTTCGGATGGTGCGCCAACGGGGGTAAAAAATAGCCGTCTGGGGGTCATGCAGCATGTCCAGAGTGAAGACCATACATGGACGAGCCGTACCCTCAAATCCGCGCACTCCGACGTGGAAGTCACCCTTTTTACCCCTGCCGGTAGCTGGAATTTCTTTATCTATCTGAACTCGCGCGGCTACTACGTCATGCCGCTGATGATATGCATCCCTTTTCTTCTGTTCCCCGCGTGGCTGTCCATCCGCATCGCGATGCGCCCCTGGAACAAGGTGGTAAATGAAATTTCATTGCGCACGCCGGACGATCTCTCGCCTTTAAAAGCCGTCCCCAGACACAGGGAGCTTCGCCAGACGGTCGACGCGATTAATGACTTTCTGGCCAGGGTACGGGAAAGCGCCGAAAGGGAAAGAATGTTTATTGCCGATGCCGCACACGAACTGCGTACGCCTCTGGCCGCGATGCGGATCAACGTCGAGGCGTTGCAGTCCTGGGTCATCAGCGAAAGCCAGCAGGAACTGCTTGCGGGCATTGTTCGCAGTAATAGCCGTGCTGCGCGTCTCGTCAATCAGCTTCTGCTGATGATGCACAGCGAAGCGCACATCAGCACGGTGATGTCCCCTGTGCCGCTGACGACGCTTATTCAGGAGCGAATGGCTGCCCTGGAACCGCTGGCGTCCGGGCGCAGAATTGAGTTTGAATTCATCGCCGATGATGAACTCCATGTCGCAGGCATTCGGGAACGTCTGGTATCGCTGATCGACAATTTAATTGAGAATGCCGTGAAGTACAGCCCAGAGGGTGGACGCATTGAGGTACAACTGCAATCGCGTGACAAGTCCGCTCAGCTGCGCGTCTCAGACGCGGGTCCCGGCATTCCGGTTGAATTGCGGGAGCGTGTGTTCGACAGATTTTTCCGCGATCCTAATCAGACCCAAAGCGGGAGTGGACTGGGGCTTGCCATCGTTAAAGCCGTTACGCAGCAACACAACGGCAGGGTCAATCTGAGTACGTCAGCCGAAGGCGGTCTTATGGTGACCGTTGATTTCCCGAATCCGGCGTTCGCATGAACGTAAACGCGGCGCTACACGTCCTGACATGTGTCAGCGCAGCGTTACTTCACATATGCCGCAGATTGCTTCAATAAAATTACCGTATTTGTTATATTGTTACTTACTGATTATTCACCTCTGCGGTGCCAAAAAGAACAAGATTCACCGCAACCCAGGACAGAAAAATGTTAGATTACCGCTTCCCGACAGCTTTGCAGATGGTTCTCAGCGTAGCGATGGCGGAGCAATCGGGTGAACGTTCGACGAGTGCAATCCTGGCTTACGGCCTGGAAGCGAATCCGAGCTTTATCCGCAAATTAATGGTTCCTCTCGCCCGCGACGGCATTATCGTCTCCACGCTTGGCCGCAACGGCTCTATTCACCTTGGCCGCCCGGCGGAAGAGATCACCCTGCGTGATATCTACCTTTCCGTCACTGAAGATAAAAAGCTGTGGGCGTCCCGTCCTGACGTCCCGGCCCGCTGCGTGGTCAGCGCCAACGCCTGCTGGTACTTCAAATCAATCGCTGATGAAGCGGAGCAGGCTTCGTTAGCGGTTTTAGCGCGCCATACCGTCGCCAGCGCGCTGGAAGAGGTGAAAAAAGCCGATACCAGCGGGTGCGATCCGGTGCCGGAACTCTGCACACAGCATAAAAAAGCGCCCTAATCCTGACAGACTGCGAAAAAAAAGCCGCCTTCATTGTGAAGGCGGCTTTTTGCTATCTGCTACGTCCTACGCAGGCAACACCTCTCTTTCCGCTTTACCGCGCGTCACGAACTTACGCAGCGTCACGTAAAAGACCGGCGTCAGGAACAGACCAAACAGCGTCACACCCAGCATCCCGGCGAACACGGTGATCCCGGTGACGCCGCGCACTTCTGCCCCTGCCCCGTGACCAAGGATCAGTGGAATGGTCCCGGCAATAAAGGCGATAGAGGTCATGACAATCGGGCGTAAACGCAGGCGGCACGCTTCCAGCGCGGCCTCCATAATGCCTTTGCCCTGAATTTCCAGCTCGCGGGCAAACTCCACGATAAGAATCGCGTTTTTACAGGCCAGCCCCATCAGTACCACCAGCCCTACCTGCACGAAGACGTTGTTATCGCCCCCGGTCAGCCAGACGCCGAACAGCGCGGAGAGCATCGTCATCGGCACGATGAGGATCACCGCCAGCGGCAGCGTCCAGCTTTCATACAGCGCCGCCAGCACCAGGAACGCCAGCAGCACCGCGACCGGGAAGACGATCAGCGCCGTGTTGCCCTGGGTGGCCTGCTGGAAGCTCAGGTCCGTCCATTCAATATTCATCCCGTTCGGCAGGATCTGCTTAGACATAGCGTCCAGCTGCGTCATCGCCTGCGCGGAAGAGAGCACGCGCGGGTCAGCATCGCCAATCAGATCCGCCGCCGGGTAGCCGTTGTAGCGGATCACCGGGTCCGGACCGTAGGTGGTCGTGATTTTCACCATACTGCCAATCGGCACCATTTCACCCTGGCTATTACGGGTGCGTAAATTCGCGATATCTTCCACGCTGTCGCGGAACTGCCCGTCGGCCTGCGCCATTACGCGCCAGGTGCGCCCGAACTGGTTGAAGTCATTCACATAAGACGAGCCCAGATAGGTTTGCAGCGTCCCGAAGAGATCGGTGAGCGACACGCCCTGCGCTTTCGCCTTATCACGGTCAACCTGTACATCCAGCTGCGGAACGTTTGCCTGGTAGGTTGAGATAGGGAAATGCATCCCCGGCGTCTGCATAATCGCCCCGGACATGGTGTTCACCGCGTTTTGCAGCGCGCCATAGCCCAGACCAGCGCGATCCTGAATGTACAGCGAATAGCCCGACCCCTGACCCAGCCCTAAAATCGGCGGCGGCAGAATCGAGAAGCCAAAGCCCTGCTGGATTTGCGCGATTTTCGCGTTGATCTCCGCGTTTATTTCCGCCGCAGTATGTTTACGCTGGTCGAACGGCTTCAGGCCAAAGAAGACCGTCCCGGTGTTCGGCGTATTGGTGAACTGGAGCGCATTCAGGCCAGGAAACGCGACCGCATAATCCACGCCTTCGGTATTCATCCCGATTTCGCTCATTTTGCGGATCACCGCATCGGTGCGCGCCAGCGACGAGCCTTCCGGCATTTTCACGCCGCCAATCAGGTACAGCTTATCCTGCGTCGGAATAAACCCGCCGGGAACGGCTTTAAACATCACGCCCGCAGCGCAAAGCAGCAGCAAATAAACCACAAACACCGCCCCGCGTCGGCCGAGCGTTTTGCCCACCAGCCCCTGATAGCCAGTCGAGCTGCGGTGGAAAAAGCGGTTAAACGGACGGAAAATCCAGCCGAACAGACGATCGATAAGCCGGGTGGGGAAATCTTTCGGGGCGCCATGCGGCTTCAACAGCAGCGCGGCCAGCGCTGGCGAGAGCGTCAGCGAGTTGATGGCGGAGATCACCGTGGAAATGGCTATCGTTACCGCAAACTGCTTGTAGAACTGACCGGTCACGCCGGAGAGGAACGCCATCGGAACGAATACCGCACACAGCACCAGCGCAATGGCGATAATCGGCCCGGACACCTCACGCATCGCCTGATGTGCTGCCGCAAGTGGGGCGAGCCCCTCTTCGATATTTCGTTCGACGTTTTCCACCACCACGATGGCATCGTCCACCACGATACCAATCGCCAGCACCAGCCCGAACAGGCTCAGGGTATTCAGCGAAAAGCCCAGCAGGTAGAGAATACTGAACGTGCCCACTACCGATACCGGCACCGCAATCAGCGGGATAATCGACGCGCGCCAGGTTTGCAGGAACAGGATCACCACCAGCACGACGAGCACCACCGCTTCCAGCAGCGTTTGCACCACCGCGCGGATCGAGTCGCGTACAAACACCGTCGGGTCGTAAGGCGCCGCCCATTTCATATCGTCCGGGAATCGCGTGGACAGTTCGTCCATTTTGGCGCGCACCGCGTTAGACAGATCGATGGCGTTTGCCCCCGGCGACTGGAAGATACCAATCCCGACCGCGTCTTTATTGTTCAGCTGGGAGCGCAGCGCGTAGCTGCCGGACCCCATCTCGACACGCGCCACGTCGCGCAGACGAACGACCGTACCATCCTGCGTGGTTTTCAGGACAATGTTGCCGAACTCGTCTTCGGTATGCAGGCGGCCCTGGGCGTTAATGGAGATCAGGAAATCGCTCTCTTTCGGCAGCGGCTCGGCGCCAAGCTGCCCGGCGGACACCTGCACGTTCTGCTCCTGCATCGCCGTGACCACGTCCGAAGCGGTCAGCCCGCGGGCCGCGACCTTGTTCGGGTCCAGCCAGACGCGCATCGCGTATTCGCCCGAGCCGAAAATCTGAATCTGCCCCACGCCGGGCAGACGCGCCAGCTCGTCCTTCACCTTCAGCGTGGCGTAGTTACGCATATACAGTGAATCGTACTTACCACCAGGCGAAAACAGATGCACCACCAGCGTCAGCGTTGGCGACTGTTTCTGAGTCGTGATGCCCAGACGTCGCACGTCTTCCGGCAGACGTGCTTCGGCCTGCGCGACACGGTTTTGCACCTGAACCTGCGCCTGATCCGGGTCGGTGCCCGGACGGAAGGTGACGGTAGTCACCAACACGCCGTCGGAGCCCGCGACGGATTTCATGTACATCATGTTCTCAACGCCGTTGATCGCCTCTTCCAGCGGGGTTGCCACGGTCTCGGCAATCACTTTCGGGTTGGCGCCCGGGTACTCGGCGCGCACCTGCACGCTTGGCGGCACGACGTCAGGGTATTCGCTCACCGGCAGCAGCGGGATGGCGATTAACCCTGTGATAAAAATCAGAATCGACAGTACGGCGGCAAAAATCGGCCTGTCGATGAAAAAACGGGAAAAGTCCATGGATTGGATTCTCAGGTAAGGGATCAGTTGAGGGCGGCGCTGGCGGTCATGGCAACGGTTTTTGCGTTAACCGGCATACCCGGCATAAACACTTTTTGTAAACCATCGACGATGACTTTATCCCCGGGATTCAGCCCCTGCTGTACGATACGTAAACCGTCGGCCAGACGCCCCGGCGTGATGTCGCGGCGCTGCGCTTTCCCGTCTTTATCCACGATATAGACGTATTTCCGATCCTGATCGGTCAGCACCGCCTTATCGTCAACAAGCGTGGCTTTAAATTCCGCACTGCCCGGCAGGCGCACGCGGGCAAAGAGTCCAGGCGTGAACTGACGCTGTGAGTTATCCAGCAGCGCGCGCATGCGGATCGTTCCGGTACCCGGCGTGAGCTGGTTATCCAGGAAATCCACTTTGCCCTGATGGGGATAGCCCTCCTCGCCCGTCAGGCCAATCTCCACCGGTAGCGCCGCATGATCGCCGGACGCCCGCTGCCCGCTGCGGGCCAGGTTCTGATAGTGAAGGTAGGTTGACTCGTCCACGTCGAAGTAGACATAAACCGTCTTCTGCGAGACCAGGGTGGTGAGCACGCTGGCGCTGTCGCCCGCCGTCACCAGGTTACCGCTGGTGATCAGCGCCCGGCTGGCGCGACCGTCGATAGGCGCGGTCACTTTGGTGAAGTCGAGGTTAAGTTGCGCAGCGTCAACCGCCGCCTGCGCGGCGCGAATATCGGCCTGCGCCTGGGTAGCGGCGGAACGGCGCTGCTCCCACTCTTCGCGGGATACCACGTTGGTATTGACTAATTTATCGGTACGGTTAGCCTCGCTTCGCGCCAGGCTGGCCTGCGTTTTGGCTCTCGCCAGGTTCGCCTGCGCCTGTTCCAGCGCGGCGCGATAGGTTCGATCATCAATCGTGAACAGCACCTCGCCCTTTTTCACCTCCTGGCCGTCTGTGTAATTCACTTTCTCAATGTAGCCGGAGACGCGCGGACGCAGCTGAACGCTTTCCACCGCTTCAATGCGACCGTTAAAGCTGTCCCACTGGCTAATGGATTTCACCACCACGTCAGCAGCGCTGACAACGGGCGCTTGCGGTGCGGCATTTTGCGCGACGCTGTCATCGCACCCGACGAGAAGCGCGGAGAGTAAAACCACCCCCATCGCGCTCAGATGAAAGTTACCCCAGGTTTTTTGCAGGCTCATTATTTTTATTCCGGTTATTGTAGCTGCCGGGCAAGACGCAGCGGGAGGCGCCGCGCCACTTCCTTTGTCCGGTAGCTGGCTGAAGGCCATTTGTGTCGTTCATCGCCACAAAACTGTAACAGTTTCGAATACACTATCGCGGCGATTGTAGGAAGGCGCTTAATTAAGTGCAAGAATAATTGTTGCACTTTATGTGCTATTTGCGGCGAAGATAAATCACGCGTTTTGAGCAGGGATTTAAATGCAACAATAAAACTTGCAATTAATGTAAAAACGGGTCACCTTTAAATGCAACAAACAAAGATGCTTTTAATGCGTGGCGTAGGGGGAAGCAAGATGAACACGGGTGCATTCATTCACGATTTACTCGACTGGATCGACAACAACCTCGATAGCCGTCTGGATATTGAAACCGTCTCCAGGCGAGCCGGCTATTCGAAATGGCACCTCCAGCGGCTTTTCAAGGAACATACCGGCTCCCCTCTCGCCGAATATATTCGCGCGCAAAAGCTGCAAAAATCGGTTGAGCGCCTGGCCCACAGCGATGAACCGATTCTGAACGTGGCGATCGCGCTGGGCTTTGACTCTCAGCAGTCCTTCAACCGCAGCTTTAAGCGTCAGTATGGTCAGGCGCCAGGGGCATGGCGACGCAGTATCGGCTGCCGTGAATCGCGGCAGATGAGGCAGTAATTCACCACTGAGCTGGATATCGGTCATAAAAGAAAAACCCCCTGTAAACAGAGGGTTTTATCCGTCTTACCTGCTTATAACTTCGCAGGAAAGATTATGGGCTTACTCCCACTCGATCGTCGCCGGTGGCTTACCGCTGATGTCATACACGACACGCGATATGCCATTGACTTCATTGATTATTCTGTTAGACACGCGGCCTAAGAAGTCATACGGCAGGTGCGCCCAGTGCGCGGTCATGAAGTCGATGGTTTCCACCGCACGCAGGGAGACAACCCAGTCGTACTTACGGCCATCGCCCATCACGCCGACGGAGCGCACCGGCAGGAACACGGTGAACGCCTGGCTCACTTTGTTGTACAGGTCAGCTTTGTGCAGCTCTTCGATGAAGATCGCGTCCGCGCGACGCAGCAGGTCGCAGTACTCTTTCTTCACTTCGCCCAGCACGCGCACGCCGAGACCCGGGCCCGGGAATGGGTGACGGTAGAGCATGTCGTACGGCAGACCCAGCTCCAGGCCGATCTTACGCACTTCGTCTTTGAACAGCTCACGCAGCGGTTCAACCAGGCCCATCTTCATCTCTTTCGGCAGGCCGCCCACGTTGTGGTGAGATTTGATAACGTGCGCTTTACCGGTGGCGGAGGCCGCAGACTCGATCACGTCAGGGTAGATGGTGCCCTGCGCCAGCCACTTCACGTCTTCCAGCTTCAGCGCTTCTTCGTCGAACACTTCCACGAACACGCGACCGATAATTTTACGTTTCGCTTCCGGATCGTTCTCGCCTTTCAGCGCATCCAGGAAGCGCTGCTCGCCTTCCACGTGAACGATGTTCAGACCGAAGTGGTCACCGAACATGTCCATTACCTGCCGGGCTTCGTTCAGGCGCAGCAGACCGTTGTCCACGAAGACGCAGGTCAGGTTTTTACCGATGGCGCGGTGCAGCAGCATCGCGGTTACAGAGGAGTCCACGCCGCCGGAGAGGCCGAGGATCACTTTGTCATCACCAACCTGCTGGCGGATACGCTCCACGGCATCGTCGATGATTTTTGCCGGGGTCCACAGGGCTTCACACTGGCAGATGTCACGCACGAAGCGCTCCAGCATGCGCATACCCTGACGGGTGTGGGTCACTTCCGGGTGGAACTGCACGCCGTAGAAGCGTTTTTCTTCGTTCGCCATGATCGCGAACGGGCAGCTTTCAGTGCTGGCAACGGTCACGAAGTCGGACGGGATAGCGGTGACTTTGTCGCCGTGGCTCATCCACACGTCCAGCAGCGGTTTGCCGTCTGCGGTCAGGGAGTCTTCGATACCGCGCACCAGCGCGCTGTCGGTGACGACTTCAACCTGTGCGTAGCCGAACTCACGCTCGTTAGAGCCTTCTACGTGGCCGCCCAGCTGCATCGCCATGGTCTGCATACCGTAGCAAACGCCGAACACCGGTACGCCTGCTTCGAATACGTACTGCGGCGCGCGCGGGCTGTTCTCTTCGGTGGTGCTCTCCGGGCCGCCGGACAGGATGATGCCGCTTGGATTGAACTCGCGAATCTGTGCTTCCGTGACATCCCACGCCCACAGCTCACAGTAAACGCCCAGCTCACGCACGCGGCGCGCCACCAGTTGAGTGTACTGAGAACCAAAGTCCAGGATGAGAATGCGATGTTTATGAATGTTTTCCGTCATTGACGCTAATTCCGAGGCAAGTGAAACAAAACAAAGCGCCCGGCATTGAGCCGGGCGCGGAAATTTATCAGGAGCCCAGACGGTAGTTCGGGGACTCTTTGGTGATCGTCACGTCGTGAACGTGGCTCTCCTGGATACCCGCACCGCTGATGCGTACGAATTCCGCTTTGGTACGCAGCAGGTCAATGGTACCACAGCCGGTCAGACCCATACAGGAGCGCAGGCCGCCCATCTGCTGGTGAATGATCTCTTTCAGGCGGCCTTTATACGCCACGCGGCCTTCGATACCTTCCGGCACCAGTTTGTCTGCGGCGTTATCGGTCTGGAAGTAACGGTCGGAGGAACCTTTGGACATCGCGCCCAGGGAGCCCATACCGCGGTAGGATTTATAAGAACGGCCCTGGTAGAGTTCGATTTCACCCGGGGATTCTTCGGTACCGGCCAGCATGGAGCCCACCATCACGGCTGCGGCACCTGCGGCGATCGCTTTGGCGATGTCGCCAGAGAAACGGATACCGCCGTCCGCGATTACCGGAATACCGGTACCTTCCAGCGCTTCAACCGCGTCAGAAACCGCCGTGATCTGCGGCACGCCTACGCCGGTGACGATACGGGTGGTACAGATAGAACCAGGACCGATACCCACTTTCACCGCGCTGCAACCCGCTTCCGCCAGCGCGCGAGCGCCTGCGCCGGTTGCCACGTTACCGCCGATGATCTGGAGATCCGGGTATTTAGCACGGGTTTCACGAATACGTTGCAGAACGCCTTCGGAGTGGCCGTGGGAGGAGTCAATCAGCAGCACGTCAACGCCCGCAGCAACCAGCGCGTCAACGCGCTCTTCGTTACCCGCACCTGCGCCCACCGCAGCGCCGACGCGCAGACGGCCATGCTCATCTTTACAGGCGTTCGGTTTACGTTCTGCTTTCTGGAAATCTTTCACGGTGATCATGCCGCGCAGGTGGAAGTTCGCGTCCACAACCAGCGCTTTCTCAACGCGTTTTTCGTGCATTTTCGCCAGCACCACGTCGCGGGTTTCGCCTTCACGCACGGTCACCAGACGCTCTTTTGGCGTCATGTAGACGCTGACAGGCTGGTTCAGGTCAGTCACGAAACGCACGTCACGACCGGTAATGATACCCACCAGTTCGTTGTCTTCAGTGACTACCGGATAGCCTGCAAAGCCGTTACGCTCGGTCAGGGCTTTCACTTCGTGCAGCGTGGTGGTTGGCAGAACGGTCTGAGGATCGGACACGATACCGGATTCATGCTTCTTCACGCGGCGAACTTCTTCCGCCTGACGCTCAATAGACATGTTTTTGTGGATAAAGCCAATGCCGCCTTCCTGTGCCAGGGCGATAGCCAGACGCGCTTCAGTCACGGTGTCCATTGCTGCGGAGAGCATAGGAATGTTCAGACGAATGGTTTTCGTCAACTGCGTGCTGAGGTCGGCAGTATTCGGCAGAACGGTGGAGTGAGCGGGAACGAGGAGGACGTCGTCAAACGTCAGTGCTTCTTTAGCGATACGTAGCATGGGCAATATCTCTGACCTGGGTGGTTAAATATTGCCGTGGCATTATACAGAGCGTAACCGATTGCATCCACACTTTTTTGAAAAAAATGCTTGCGCTCACCTCTCAGCAGGTTACTATCGACTGAATAACTTGCTGATTTAGAATTTGATCCCGCTCACATGTTATCCTCTCAATCCCCCTCAATTTATACTGTCAGCCGCCTTAATCAGACGGTGCGTTTGCTGCTTGAGCAGGAAATGGGACAGGTCTGGATCAGCGGTGAAATCTCTAACTTCACACAGCCCGCTTCCGGTCACTGGTACTTTACGCTGAAAGACGACACCACTCAGGTGCGCTGCGCGATGTTCCGCAACAGCAACCGTCGCGTGACGTTCCGTCCTCAGCATGGCCAGCAGGTTCTGGTTCGCGCCAATATTACCCTGTATGAGCCGCGCGGCGATTATCAGATTATCGTCGAGAGCATGCAGCCCGCCGGTGAAGGCTTATTGCAGCAAAAGTACGAGCAGCTAAAAGCCATGCTTTCGGCTGAGGGATTGTTCGACCAGCAGTTTAAAAAGCCCCTGCCCTCACCTGCCCACTGCGTTGGGGTTATCACCTCGAAAACCGGTGCGGCCCTGCACGATATTTTGCATGTCCTGAAGCGCCGTGACCCTTCCCTGCCCGTCATTATCTACCCGACTGCCGTTCAGGGTGACGATGCGCCGGGGCAGATCGTGCGCGCCATTGAGCTGGCGAATGCGCGTCAGGAGTGTGATGTCCTGATCGTCGGGCGCGGCGGCGGCTCGCTGGAAGACCTGTGGAGCTTTAACGACGAGCGCGTGGCGCGGGCAATCTTTGCCAGCCTTATCCCGGTGGTAAGCGCCGTCGGCCATGAAACGGATGTGACGATAGCGGATTTTGTCGCGGATTTACGCGCGCCCACGCCGTCCGCGGCGGCAGAGGTGGTCAGCCGTAACCAGCAGGAGCTGCTGCGTCAGATCCAGAACGGGCAGCAGCGCCTGGAGATGGCGATGGACTACTTCCTCGCCAACCGTACCCGCCGCTTTACCCAGCTTCACCATCGTCTGCAACAGCAGCATCCACAATTGCGTCTCGCGCGTCAGCAAACCGTGCTGGAACGTCTGCGTCAGCGGATGAACTTCGCGCTGGATAACCAGCTTAAGCGGGCGGTATCGCGCCAGCAGCGCACGACGCAGCGTCTGAACCAGCAGAATCCGCAGCCGAAGATTTATCGCGCACAAACGCGGATCCAGCAGCTTGAGTTCCGCCTCGCGGAAAATATCCGCTCACGCCTGAGCGCCACCCGCGAGCGTTTTGGCAATGCGGTCACCCATCTGGAAGCCGTCAGCCCGCTCTCCACGCTGGCTCGCGGCTATAGTGTGACCACCGCGACGGACGGCAAAGTGCTGAAGCAGACGAAACAGGTTAAAGCCGGGGATGTGCTCACCACCCGGCTTTCTGACGGCTGGGTCGAGAGTGAGGTGAAAGAGATCAAACCGGTGAAAAAAACGCGCCAGCGTAAAAGCGGATAAATCTTCGCCGGTTACAAACTATACTGCTGCTATTGCCTTTTTTAATAAGGAGAGCAGCATGCCCCATCTTCATAGCGTCATCCCTCCGTATATTCTTCGTCGTATTATCGAAAGCGGTTCAGAGCCCCAGCAGCGCTGCGCCCGTCAGACCTTAACCCACGTCCAGACGCTGATGGCCCATATGCCGGGCAAACCCGCCGCGCCGCATGTGAATAAAGCCGGTCAGCTTGAGCGTGACATCTACGATGCGAAACAGACCCAGGAGCTGCCGGGTACCCAGGTGCGCTATGAAGGCCAGCCCTCCAACGGCGATGTGGCGGTGGATGAAGCGTACGATTATCTGGGTATCACCCATGATTTCTTCTGGAAGGAGTATCAGCGCGATTCGCTCGATAATAAGGGGCTGATCCTCACCGGCACCGTGCATTACGGCCGTGAGTATCAAAACGCCTTCTGGAACGGCCAGCAAATGGTCTTTGGCGACGGTGACGGAGAAATCTTCAACCGCTTCACCATTGCCATCGACGTGGTGGCGCATGAGCTGAGCCACGGCGTGACCGAGACCGAAGCCGGGCTCATCTACTTTGAACAATCGGGCGCGCTGAACGAGTCGTTATCCGACGTGTTCGGTTCGCTGGTGAAGCAATACCATCTTAAGCAAACCGCCGATCGGGCAGACTGGCTGATTGGCGAGGGTCTGCTGGCGGAGGGCATCAACGGGAAAGGGCTACGTTCCATGTCTGAACCCGGTACCGCCTACGACGATCCCCTCCTCGGTAAAGACCCGCAGCCCGCGCACATGAAAGATTTCATCAAAACGCGCGAGGATAACGGCGGCGTACACCTGAACTCCGGCATCCCCAACCGCGCGTTTTACCTGGCCGCAACGGCAATCGGTGGCTACGCCTGGGAAAAAGCGGGTTATGCCTGGTACGACACGGTTTGCGATCGCAACCTGGCGCAGGATGCGGATTTTGACGCTTTCGCAAAACTGACGATCGCCCACGGCGAGAAACGCTCCGGTAGCGACGTTGGGGCGGCCATTAAACAAGCCTGGGAACAGGTGGGAGTACTGTAATGCAGGTACCGGAACTGACGGATGACGCCGTGGTTGAGCTGGCCCGGGAAGGCGGCGTCGCCTTTATTCCTAAGCTGAGCGGTCAGCGCACGATCGCCCTCTCCACGCTCAACGAGGCGCAGCGTCAGCGCGTGGTGAATATTCTGGAGCAGGCTATCCCGCGCGGACAGCCACCGGGCCAGGCGTCGTCTCCGGGCAGCGGCGATCAGCGCTATTTTCGCATTCAGATAATCTGGACCCGGCACAATCAGGCGCAGTATACCGATATTATTGTGCTGGTTCCGGAGCAGGAAGCGCCGGAATCGCTGATCGAACTATGGCAAAAAGGGGAAGGCTGCGTGTGCGATTAAGCCCCAGCCCTGACGAACTCGACGCGTTTTTTTGAGATCAGCCCGTGGCCGTTCTGACAGAAGTAATCCACCGCGCCGCAGGCCTTGAGTACCTGAAGCGGCTGATGACAGTCAGGGCAGCGCGCTTCGAGGGGAATATCTTTATTGCAGCTGTCGCAGTGCGCGATACCGTTTTGCGGCTCGAGCGCTGCGTGGCAATCCGGACAGGTAATCGACATGCTCTCTCCTGTTGAGTTGAGCCGGGGCAGGATAACTGCCCCGGCAGGCTGAATAGTATCAGGCTTCGGTAGCCGGTTTAGTCTGCGCATTTTCCAGCATGCGGCGCACCGGAACAATGAGGACGATCAGCACCGCAGCACAAATCAGCAGCGCAATGGAGCAACGGGCAAAGAGGTCTGGCAGCATATCCAGCTGGTCGGCCTTCACATGGCCACCAATCAGCCCCGCAGCCAGGTTACCCAGCGCACTGGCGCAGAACCACAGGCCCATCATCTGACCGCGCATTCTTTCCGGCGCCAGCAGGGTCATGGTCGCCAGACCAATCGGACTCAGGCACAGTTCCCCGAGCGTCAGCATCAGGATACTTCCCACCAGCCAGAACGGAGAAACCCCTGCCCCACCGTTGTTCAGCACGTTCTGCGCCGCCAGCATCATCAGGCCAAAGCCCGCCGCTGCACACAGAATACCGATCACGAACTTGGTGATGCTGCTCGGACGAATGTTTTTGCTCGCCAGCTTCGGCCATGCCCAGCTAAATACCGGGGCCAGCAGAATGATGAACAGGGCATTAATCGACTGGAACCACACCGCCGGGATCTCAAAATCACCGATCATGCGGTTAGTGTAGTCGTTGGCGAACAGGTTGAAGGAGGTTGGCTTCTGCTCGAACGCGGACCAGAAGAACGCGGCGGAGACCAGCAGAATAAAGCACACCAGCAGCCTTGCACGCTCTTTGCGATTCAGTCCGGCGAAGATGAACAGGTAGATGAAGTAGAGCGCGACGGAGGCGGCAATCACATACACCAGCACGCTGGCGACCGCGACCGGATTAATCACAATCACGCCCTGGGCAATCAACGTAACGATGATTGTAACACCCACAGCCAGCGCCAGCAGCCAGGCACCCACGCCGTTACGTTTCACTACCGGGCTGTTCCAGGTGGAGTCCAGACCGACTTCGCTGTCGTAGCGCTTCATGGCCGGAACGGCGAACACGCGGAAGATAATCAGCGCGACCAGCATCCCGATACCGCCGATACCAAAGCCCCAGTGCCAGCCGTGGGTTTTAATCAGCCAGCCGGAAATCAGAGGGGCAATGAACGAGCCCATGTTGATGCCCATATAGAACAGCGAGAAACCGCCGTCACGACGCGCATCGCCCTTTTTGTACAGTGTCCCCACCATGACCGAGATACAGGTCTTGAACAGGCCGGAGCCGAGCACGATAAACATCAGGCCAATGAAGAACAGGTTGTCGCCCATGATGGCCGACAGGGCGATCG
This sequence comes from Enterobacter cloacae complex sp. IR5403, assembly GCF_049238705.1. Taxonomy (NCBI): domain Bacteria; kingdom Pseudomonadati; phylum Pseudomonadota; class Gammaproteobacteria; order Enterobacterales; family Enterobacteriaceae; genus Enterobacter; species Enterobacter cloacae complex sp. IR5403. The sequence goes on from NZ_JBMKHP010000007.1 coordinate 157,208, forward strand.
ACAGGTGCCCGAGCGCAATCAAAATCGAACCGTACCAGACGGCCCGCTGCTGGCCGAGCCAGTTATCCGCCAGCCAGCCGCCCGGCAGCGCGGCGAGGTACATGGTGCCCGCGAAGATGCCGACAATCGCCGAGGCGTTTTCACGCGCCAGGCCCATTCCGCCGTCATACACGGTGGCGGCCATAAACAGGATCAGTAGCGGGCGAATACCGTAAAACGAGAAACGCTCCCACATCTCGGTGAAGAACAGCGAACCGAGCGGATAAGGATGGCCGAAGAAGGTTCGGCTCTCTTTTTGATTAACAGAGGATTGCATAATTCTCCCGAAAAGGTATGTGTCGTGCTTGTAAACACCAGCATGTACGCCGAACGGTTACGTATCCGATCGATTTTTTACATGCGGCGAAATGTTGGTTAACCATTTGATAACCAGGCGCTAGTTTTGTCTAGTACCGAACCCCGGACTTTAAGACGAAAATTCGACGATTGTCTACTTTCTTAGATATAAACATGGTTAAAAGCGAATAGTGATTGACATCACACAGGGAAGGCAGGCCTTTTGAATGAGCGAAAAAAACCCGCGACAGGCGCGGGTTTTGGTGAGATCGGTAAGGATTATTTGCTTTTCTTAATGTGCTTAATCAAACGCTTACGCTTACGCATCTGGTTCGGCGTCAGGGTGTTGCGTTTATTCGCAAACGGGTTTTCCCCTTCCTTGAACTGAATACGGATAGGCGTACCCATCACGTCCAGTGACTTGCGGAAGTAGTTCATCAGGTAGCGTTTGTAGGAGTCCGGCAGATCCTTCACCTGGTTACCGTGGATCACCACGATAGGCGGGTTATACCCCCCGGCGTGAGCATATTTCAGCTTCACGCGTCGACCGCGCACCAGCGGCGGCTGGTGGTCTTCAGCAGCCATGTTCATGATACGGGTCAGCATCGCCGTGCTCTGACGGCGGGTAGAGCTGTCATAGGCTTCACGAACGGATTCAAACAGGTTACCAACGCCGCTGCCGTGCAGGGCAGAGATGAAGTGAACGCGGGCAAAGTCGATAAAGCCCAGACGGAAGTCCAGCGTCTCTTTCACCTGCTCGCGCACTTCATTGCTCAGGCCGTCCCATTTGTTGACGACGATAACCAGTGAGCGCCCACTATTGAGGATAAAGCCGAGCAGAGAGAGATCCTGATCGGAGATACCTTCACGTGCGTCAATAACCAGCAGCACCACGTTGGCGTCTTCAATCGCCTGAAGGGTTTTGATCACCGAGAATTTCTCTACCACATCGGTGATTTTCCCGCGCTTACGCACCCCTGCGGTGTCGATAAGTACGTACTCACGTTCATCGCGCTGCATTGGAATGTAAATGCTGTCACGCGTTGTGCCTGGCATGTCGTAAACCACCACGCGCTCTTCACCGAGAATACGGTTAGTAAGCGTAGACTTACCTACGTTTGGGCGGCCCACGATAGCCAGCTTGATAGGCAGATCCTGCGGGTTGAAGTCGTCTTCCGGCTCTTCCTCGCCTTCCTCTCCGGCTTCAAACTGCGCCCAGTATTCAGCGTCCTCGTCCACCTCTTCCGGTGGGTTTACTTCATCAACCCACGGCAGCAGAACGGTTTCCAGCAGGCTGGTGACGCCACGACCATGCGAGGCCGCGATAGGATAAATATCGCCCAGGCCTAAAGACCAGAAATCCGCAATGGCCTGATCGGCATCGATGCCGTCAGTTTTGTTCGCCACCAGGAAGGTTGGCTTTTCGCGTGAACGCAGATGTTTAGCAATAGCAGAATCCGCGGGCATCAGGCCAGCGCGAGCATCCACCATAAACAGAACTACATCCGCTTCTTCGATAGCCAGCAGAGATTGCTCTGCCATGCGGGTTTCTACGCCGTCTTCCGTACCGTCAATACCCCCGGTATCGATACAGATGAACTCGCGTCCTTCCACCTCTGCACGACCGTACTTACGGTCACGCGTCAGCCCCGGGAAATCCGCAACCAGCGCATCACGGGTGCGTGTTAAACGGTTAAAAAGAGTGGATTTTCCAACGTTAGGGCGCCCGACAAGCGCGACCACAGGTACCATGTTTGAAGCCTCATAAAATTCAAAATAACGTCGCTTTCGCAGCGTTTTTAAAAATGTCAAAACGGCTCCTGAGTGATCAGGAGCCGTTTAGTATACTACAACCGCCGTGTAATTAACGCGTGATCGCGTACAGCGTGCCGTCTTTTGCCTGAATCAGCAGTTTGCCGTCAGCCACAACGGGCTCCGTCAGGAAGCCTGAACTATCCACTTTCTGCTGTGCCACGAAGCGGCCATTCTCTGGATCGATCCAGTGCATATAGCCTTCGCTGTCGCCCACCACCAGGCTGCCGTTATACAGTGCCGGTGCGGTCAGCAGACGGTGCAGCAGATCGCTCTGCGTCCACAGCGTCACGCCACCTTCGGTGCTCAGCGCCAGCAGACGGTCGTTCTGATCCACCATATAAATACGGTTGCCGTCGACGATGAAATCGTTCACGGAACCCAGCTCACGTTTCCACATGATCTGGCCGCTACGCAGGTCCAGCGCCGTCAGGTTGCCGTTATACGCCAGCGCGTAAACCACACCGTCAACGATAACTGGCGTGGTGTCCACGTCACTCAGACGGTCGATTTCAGTTGAACCGGTCGCCTGGGAAATACGCTGCTGCCAGATCATCTGACCCTGCTGCATCAGTACCGCGCTGACGCGGCCGTTGTCACCGCCCACAATGGCGGCGCCAAATGCGGTCGCCGGAGCAGATTCACCACGCAGAGACAGCGCTGGCATATCCAGGTTAACCGTCCATTTTACCAGACCATCGGCTTCGTTCAGCGCCTGCAACTGGCCGTTGCTGGTATGGATCAGCACCAGGCCGTCGCTGACAACCGGACGCGACAAGGATTCACCGGCAACGGTGGTCTGCCATGCAACCGAACCGTCGCTGGCATTCAGCGCGTAAACCTGCGCTTTTTCGCTGCCCACATAAACGTGACCGCCGGCAACGGTCAGGCCGCCAGAAAGCAGTGCAGGTTTACGGGAGAACCAGCCGTCTTTTTCCGCCAGGTTAATGGACCACACTTCTTTTCCGTCATCAGCGTTCAGCGCTTTAACGGTGCCTTTGCGATCGGCCGCATAGACAACGCCGTCAGCAAATGCCGGGTGCAGGTTGGAATAAAAATCGCCAATACCATCGCCTACGGAGGTGTCCCAGGCGGTGGATGGGGTGAACTGGTTTTCAACCGTCGGCAGCGGGGACATTTTAACAACGTCTTCTTCGCCACTGAACAGTGAACAACCACTCAATAACGTAACAGAAAGCAGTCCTGGCAGAAGTAATTTACGCAATTGCATTGGGTCCCTCTCAGACGGACAAATTATTTATTTTCATCTGCATCATTTCGCTCAGCGCAGGTGAAGCTTTACTATCCACGCCAGCTTGCCACGCTTTACGCGCGCCCGCTTTATCACCCTTACTCAGCAGTGCTTCACCGCGAAGATCGGCGACAATAGCGGCAAAGCCTTCGCCTTTAATGGTATCAAGCGTTTTCAGCGCGTCGTCGGCTTTTTTCTGCTGAACCTGGATACGCGCCAGACGCAGATTGATCACCGCTTTCAGATTATCGTCACTGGCAGCAGCGAGCCCCTGAGACAGTTGCGCAGCGGCTTTGTCCAGTTCGTTTTTATCAACATACTGCTGAGCCACTTCCAGCGCAGCCAGCGCGCCGTAGGTGTTTTTGTTGTCAGCGGCAAATTTCTCCGCAGTCGTCAGCGTTTGCGGCTGATCGGCACGGATTGCGCTAACGGTATTTTCGTAGTTCAGGGACGAACCGCGAGCAGAGTCAGCCTGATGATTGTTCCAGTAACGCCAGCCTACCAGCGCACCAACACCTAAAATAACCCCTACAACCAGTGCCTTGCCGTTTTCAGCAAAGAAGCGTTTAACCGCATCAACCTGGTCGTGTTCGTTCTCGTAAATTTCCACGCAGTCCTTCTCCTTAGCCCAATAGAGTGCGCAAGTGCGCCGCAACGCCATCCTGCGTTACCGTAGTTTGCTCACCAGAGCGCAGGTCTTTAACCACCACTTCGCCGTTGGCCACTTCGGACTCACCCAGCACCAGTGCGATACTTGCGCCCCACTTATCGGCACGAGCAAACTGTTTTTTAAAGTTGCCGCCGCCGTGGTTGGTCATCAGCTTAACGTCCGGCAGCGCATCGCGCACGCGTTCGGCAAGCTGCATCGCCGCAGACTGCGTATCCGCACCTGAGGCCACCAGGTATATATCGACAACAGGATCGGCTTTAAATTCCGGATTAACTGCCTGAACCAGCAAAACAAGTCGCTCAAGGCCCATCGCGAAGCCTACAGCCGGTGCTGCACGACCACCCAGTTGCTCGACCAGTCCGTCATAACGACCGCCGGCACAGACGGTACCCTGCGAACCGAGGCTGGTGGTGACCCACTCAAATACGGTGCGGTTGTAGTAGTCCAGACCGCGCACCAGACGCTGGTTAACGGTATAAGCAATGCCCGCCGCTTCAAGCAGCTTGCACAGGCCGGCAAAGTGTTCGCGGGAATCCTCATCCAGGTAGTCACCCAGCGCTGGCGCATCGTTCAGCAGCGCCTGTACGTCAGGATTTTTGGAATCGAGTACGCGCAGCGGGTTGCTGTACATACGACGCTTACAGTCTTCGTCGAGCTTCTCTTTGTGCTGTTCCAGGAACGCCACCAGCGCATCGCGATAATTCGCACGCGCTTCCAGAGAACCGATAGAGTTCAGCTCCAGAGAAACGTGCTCAGAAATACCGAGCGCACGCCACCAGCGGGCAGTCAGCATAATCAGTTCGGCATCGATATCGGGTCCTTGCAGACCAAACACTTCCACGCCAAGCTGGTTGAACTGACGGTAGCGGCCTTTTTGCGGACGTTCGTGGCGGAACATCGGGCCGATATACCACAGGCGCTGCTCCTGATTGTACAGGAGACCATGTTCGATGCCGGCGCGTACGCAACCCGCCGTCCCCTCAGGACGCAGGGTCAGGCTGTCGCCGTTGCGGTCCTCAAAGGTATACATCTCTTTTTCAACCACGTCGGTCACTTCGCCGATCGCGCGTTTGAATAACGGGGTCTGCTCTACAATCGGCAAACGAATTTCGCTGTAACCGTAGCTGCCGAGCACCTGCTTCAGTGTGCCTTCAATGCGCTGCCAGATGGCGGTTTCGCCAGGCAGATAATCGTTCATGCCGCGGATGGCTTGAATGTTTTTTGCCACGTTTATTCTCTTTCTATATACAAAAAAGAACCCAAAGAATGGGTTCAATCATACATGGGAAGCAGCCTGCTTCCCATCACGTTATTTTTCAACCTGCTGAACGCTGATGCGCTGCGCTTCGTCCATCATCGTCGCTTTTGCACGAATGCGGGCTTCGAGCTGGTCGATCATGTCACTATTATCCAGACGATCTTTACGAACGCCATCTTCATAGAGACCACTTTTCTTGTTACCGCCGGTCACGCCCAGCGTGGACACCAGCGCTTCACCCGGACCGTTCACCACGCAGCCGATGATGGAAACGTCCATCGGGGTGATGATGTCTTCCAGGCGCTGCTCCAGAGCATTGACGGTGCCGATCACGTCAAACTCCTGACGTGAACAGGTTGGGCAGGCGATGAAGTTGATCCCACGCGCGCGGATACGCAGTGATTTCAGGATGTCGAAACCGACTTTGATCTCTTCCACCGGATCGGCGGCCAGGGAGACGCGTAACGTGTCGCCGATGCCTTCAGAGAGCAGCAGGCCGAGACCAATCGCCGATTTTACCGAACCGCTGCGCAGACCACCCGCCTCGGTGATCCCAAGATGCAGCGGCTGATCGATCTGTTTTGCCAGCAGACGATATGATTCAACGGCCAGGAAGACGTCAGACGCTTTCACGCTCACTTTGAACTGATCGAAGTTAAGGCGATCCAGATGATCGACGTGACGCATCGCGGATTCGAGCAGCGCCTGCGGCGTCGGCTCACCGTACTTTTCCTGGAGATCCTTTTCCAGAGAGCCAGCGTTCACGCCGATACGGATTGGAATGTTTTTGTCGCGGGCGCAGTCAACCACCATGCGAATGCGCTCTTCGTTGCCGATGTTGCCTGGGTTAATACGCAGGCAATCGACACCGTATTCAGCGACTTTCAGCGCGATACGGTAATCGAAGTGAATATCGGCAACCAGCGGAACGCTCACCTGCTGCTTGATCAGTTTGAACGCCTCGGCGGCGTCCATGGTCGGCACAGAGACGCGAACAATATCCGCGCCGACGCGTTCTAATGCTTTGATTTGATTGACCGTCGCTTCTACATCCGTAGTACGCGTATTGGTCATCGACTGGACGGCGATAGGTGCCCCATCGCCGATTGGCACGTTCCCAACGTAAATCCGTTTCGATTTTCTACGTTGAATAGGAGCCTGGTTATGCATGTAAAATCTCCCGCATTGCCCGTCTGTTACTGTGCTGCTGATTGTTCGGCATTAACGGTAAGACGCGCAACCTGGTTAGTTCTGATAAAGCGGCTCAGATCGACAGGTTTTCCTTGATACTGGATCTGTACCGCTGCCGGTGCGCCGATTTTAAGCTTGTAAGGTGCCTGGCCCGTTAGATTTAACGTGCCATCTTTACGTTGCAGGCCGCTGAACAGCTTTTTACCTGTCGCGTCAGTCACTTCCAGCCAGCAATCAGCCGTAAAATTCATCACCAGCGCATTCGGGTCAACGGCAGGTGCCGCCGTGCCAGCCGGGTCAGTTGGCAGTGACGCCGCGGTGTTCTCTGCCGGTGCCGTTGCCGCAGGGGCGGTATCAACATTGGCCTGAGAAGGTGATACGACCGCGTTCTGATCCTGTGTCTGGGTGGCTGGCGCGGTATTCGCCGTCGCTTCTGGCGTCGCCGCTGGCTCGGTTGCAGGCGTATTACTTGCTGCCGCCTGAGGTTCGCTGGAGGTCGCAGCCCCTTCGGTGCTCAACGGCACGCTTTGCGCGCCGTTATTACCAGACTGATTAAGCTCAGCGGAGGACTGATCGGCCATGGTGGTGATCTCTTCCTGCTGCGCTTTGTGGTTTTGCCACCACCATGCGCCCGTCAGGCCGACAACCACAAACAGGACCAGCCAGGTAAAGCTCATCAGCCAGCCATCGCGTTTTTTACGACGTTTACCCAGAGAGAAGCTTTGCATCGGCGCAACTTTTGCCGCACGCACAGGCGCCTGCTTCTCCATCATCGGCAGTAATTCGTCTTCAGGGATATGAACCAGTTTGGCGTAAGAACGGATATAACCGCGCAGAAACGTTGAAGCCAGATCGGCGGGTGCCTTATCTTCTTCAATATCGCGAACGGTGGAAACCTTCAGGCACAGGCGTTCTGCAACGGCTTGCTGGCTAAGTCCGAGTTGTTCACGGGCGTTGCGAAGACGAACGCCAGTGGAGAGTGCTGCATTTTGATCGTGAGTGGCTTCAGTATTCATTCGCTACAACTACTGGTACGTGAAAATAAGGGTTCAGGTGCCGGTGAGTCACAATGCCACCCGCACCGCGAAACTTTAGGTCAGTTAACCTGGAACAAACAGTATAAGACTGTCGGGCCGCAGATGACAGCGCTGGCAGGCCTTCACGCTAAACTGTTGTTACGTCGTTACATACTGCCCGAAAGTCGTATGAAACGCACCGTAATTATTAATCAGTCGTGATGATTGTGACTGAATATTCAGTAAATTAATGCTTCACGGCGCAAAAAATGCGCCGTGTCTGCATAATAATCAAACGGTTTTAACCGCGATTGACTCACCCTGCATACGCTTACGCAGCGTACGTTTGGTACGGTCAATAACGTCACCCGCCAGCTGACCGCAGGCTGCGTCGATATCATCGCCACGCGTTTTACGGACAATGGTAGTGAAACCATACTCCATCAGCACTTTTGAGAAGCGATCGATACGGCTGTTCGAGCTACGGCCATACGGCGCGCCCGGGAACGGGTTCCATGGGATCAGGTTGATCTTACATGGCGTATCTTTCAGCAGTTCAGCCAGCTCGTGTGCATGCTCGGTACCGTCGTTAACATGATCCAGCATCACGTATTCAATGGTCACGCGGCCCTGGTTAGCGTTGGATTTCTCCAGGTAACGGCGCACGCCAGCCAGGAAGGTTTCGATATTGTACTTTTTGTTGATCGGCACAATTTCGTCACGGATTGCGTCGTTCGGCGCGTGAAGGGAGATGGCCAGCGCAACGTCAATCATGTCGCCCAGTTTGTCCAGCGCAGGCACAACGCCGGAAGTAGAGAGCGTAACGCGGCGCTTGGACAGACCAAAACCGAAATCGTCGAGCATGATTTCCATCGCCGGAACGACGTTGGTCAGGTTGAGCAGCGGTTCACCCATCCCCATCATCACCACGTTGGTGATTGGACGTGTACCGGTGACTTTCGCCGCGCCCACGATTTTCGCCGCACGCCAGACCTGGCCGATAATTTCCGACACGCGCAGGTTACGGTTAAAGCCCTGCTGCGCCGTAGAGCAGAATTTGCACTCCAGCGCACAGCCCACCTGAGAAGAGACGCACAGCGTGGCGCGATCGTCTTCCGGGATATACACGGTTTCAACGCGCTGATCGCCAACGGCAATGGCCCACTTGATGGTGCCATCTGAAGAGCGCTGCTCTTCCACCACTTCCGGTGCGCGGATTTCCGCCACTTCTTTAAGCTTATTGCGCAGCACTTTGTTGATGTCCGTCATGTCATCAAAGTTGTCGCTGCAATAGTGGTACATCCATTTCATGACCTGATCGGCACGAAACGGCTTCTCGCCCATCTCTTTAAAGAACTCGCGCATCTGCTGACGGTTCAGATCCAGCAGGTTAATTTTTCCATTTTTATTGGGAACCGCAGGAATGGCGACTTCGGAGGTATTCACTAATTCAGACATAATTTTTTCCGGCCTCGTTGTTACACGTTGTGGCCCTTGGTGGGTTGAAAAGAAACGCCCCGGTAAGCAGTCTGCTCGTCCGGGGCGTTGCATTGTACAAAGTCTGGCGCAGGGATGCCACGTTTGCACGCGGCATTTACGAAATTATTAGCGAGTGCGCGGACACACTTCGCCTTCAGCGAAGAAGAACGCGATTTCGCGCGCAGCAGATTCAACAGAGTCGGAACCGTGGGTGCCGTTCTCGGTGAAGCTGTCTGCGTAATCGGCGCGCAGAGTACCTGCCAGTGCGTTGTCCGGGTTGGTTGCACCCAGCAGATCGCGGTGACGCTGTACCGCGTTTTCGCCTTCCAGTACGGATACCACGATTGGGCCAGAAGTCATGAACTCGACCAGACCGTCAAAGAATGGGCGACCTTCGTGCTCAGCGTAGAAACCGCGAGCCTGCTCAACGGTCAGGTGCAGCATTTTGGTGCCAACGATCTTAAACCCTGCTGATTCAAAGCGAGCGAAGATGCTGCCAATAACGTTTTTTGCCACCGCGTTTGGCTTGATGATGGAAAAAGTACGTTCAATAGCCATTGATAACCTCTGTAAAATGTTCTGTTGTTTTTGCATACCTGAGTATGGTGTGGCGCGGATTATAAAGAGCAATAGCGCCATTGCCTATGGTTATGCATAACATTTTTTTAAAATGAGACGAAGATTAGCAACAGCTCGTATTTCGCATACCGTGTTGATGATGAAAACAGAGCGGACACTGCTTTTCATCAGACGTAAATGACCAGAAATGACGGTGGCACGTCAGGCAAACGGCTTCATATGCCGGTATGGTCACGCTTTTCGCTGTTCCTTCAGTTTGCGTCACGTTTATCGCCGCATGCTGGCATACCGCTTCGCAGCCGCCGCACCCCGTACAGTGTCCGGTTTCCACGACCAGTTCAGCGTTCTCAAACCGAATCGCGTTTTCCGTACAACTCCGCCAGCACGCGCCGCACAGTACGCAGGATTCGGCATCGAGCGTTATCTCTGCCTCGCTAAACGCAGAAAACGCCCTGCGCAGTTCACGCTGGCCGGGCACGACGCTACAGACCCGGACATCCTCACGGGGAACGTGCATCAGCGCACGCCGGGCGGTATTAACCTCGTTGACGGGTATATGTTTAAACGCCCACGCCGCTTCACCGCGTCGACGAAGCGCCAGATTCAGCCGGGCAATCGCCAGCAACCAGTCAGGATTCTGCTCCGCGTCGATACTGATAAAACGAACGTTGTGCTGCGCGTGCCACAGCAGAAGCTCATTCACCTCTGGCGCACGGTCAGTAAAAGGCCCAACAAGCGTATCGCCACACAGAAAGCGTTTTCGCGGCGTGATGCCGGTGATGGCCTCAGCGGGGCAGACGAACAGGCAGTCACCGCATTCAATACAGCGGCTGTCATCAACCGAGACGCCTGAGTCGGTAAAAGAAAAAGCCTGCACAGGACAGACGTCCGCGCAGGCGAGGCAGGAAGCATGGCGAAAACGGCGACGGACGCACGCATGCGTCACGTCCATCGCCGGGGCAAAGGTCAATCCGCCCATCAGCCAATACTGAAGAAAACGAAGCGCAGCATCAGCTCACCGACAATCAGCAATGCGCTTCCCAGCAGCATGGGAGATCGCGCCGCTTTCAGACCGCCCGCAGCAAAGCACAGCATACCCGCAACGGATACGCACCAGCTCAGCAGATGCACGGTTCGCAGTTGCTCCAGCATCTGTAGCGGTGCGTGAGGGAACGTCACCACGGTGTTGTCCATAGCCGTAATATCTGCCAGCCAGACGGGCTGCATCACCAGACGCACAAGCACCAGCAGCGTGATAATGACAACCGCCGCACGCACGGTAGTCTGGGAACGCGTCCCAACGGCCATGCAGGCTGAACCGATAATCCCCACCGAACCGATAAACAGCACCAGAGTGTTAACATGCTGCCATGTCACCACGGATGCGTGCATGTAGATCTGCGCCATGCAGAACACATCGACTAAACCAACCAGACCTGCCACAACCAACAGTGGCTTCCAGCCTGGCTTTTTGACAAACATCAGCAAGGTTGCGAGACCAAGTGCCGCAAGATAAAGACTGGCAAAGATAATCTCACGGCTCAGCCAGGAGCTGGATACGTGGCGCAGCGCGTTAAGAGCATTAAGCGGATAGCCCATGTGCAGCGCGGAGGCGAGCAGCCCCAGGCTCGCCAGCACAAACGCTCCGGCAGCCGGCAGCAGCGCGCTGCGTTGCGTGCTTCCGAACGCCAGCCACAGCGTAACGCCAACCGATCCTTGCAGGAACAGCGTAAAAATCAGCAGCGGTAACTCATGCATGACGTTTCCCCTCTTTCTCTGCGCCCTGATGCGCTTTGATCACCAGGTTTGGTTTGGTGATGGAGGAATCAGGCAAACCTTTCACATCACAGACCGCACCATACTTCGCCCGCAGTTCATCAATCGGCCCGAATTTAATCGCTTCGAGTGGACAGGTTGCCACACAGACGGGCTGTTCTCCCTTCGCCTGGAGATCCACGCAGAAATCACATTTGGACATCTGCCCGGTCTGCTCGTTGAGCTGTGGCGCGCCGTAAGGGCAAGACCATGCGCAGTAGCCGCAGCCGACGCACTTATCAGTATCAACGCGCACAATGCCGTCCCCCGGACGCTTATGCATCGCGGTGGTCGGACAGTTCTTGGTGCAGACAGGGTCTGCGCAGTGGTTACAGGAAATGGAGAGCGTGTAGGCAAAAACGTTGTTGCTGACGCCGCCCTGCCCGGTCGGGATAAAACCCCCGCCATTAACTTCATAAACGCGACGGAAACGACGTCCGACCTCAAGGTTGTTTTTATCTTTGCACGCCACCTGGCATGCCTTGCAGCCCGAGCAGCGAGAAGAGTCGATATAAAAACCCAGCTGTTTGTCGCTCACCGGTGCGTAATGTTTAAACTGACTCATGCTTTAGCTACCTCCACCAGCATGGTTTGATGGGAATTCCCTTTCGCAAGCGCGGTAATACGGGCGGAACTGAGCACATTAGCGCAGCCGCCTTTATCGATACCCTGCGCGTCCGGCTGCCACCAGGCGCCTGCCTGCATGGCCACCACGCCTGGAATGATGCGCGGCGTGACCTCCGCCGGGATCTCGCAAATGCCGCGCGCGTTATGAATACGCACGTTATCCCCCTGCGCAATGCCGCGCTTTTGCGCATCCTGCGGGTTGATCCACAGCTTTTGCTGCTGCGCCTCAATTAACCACGGGTTGGCGTACTGGGTGGAGTTAGCGCGGTTCTTCCCTTTCCAGGTGATCAGCTGGAGCGGGAAGGTTTTCGCCAGCTCGTCTTCCGGCCCTTCATGGGCAGGCACGTAGTGCGACAGCGCCGGAATTTCCGGGTGATGCATGTCGTACAGACGCTTTGAGAAGATCTCAATTTTACCGGACGGCGTCGGGAACGGATGATTCTGCGGATCGCGAATGTTGTCTTCAAAGGCAACGTACGGCGCGCTTTTGAAAAGATGCTGACGCGTCTTCTGTAGCGTCGCGAAGTCCGGCAGGTTTTCATCCGGCATGGACAGCCGCGTCTGCTCCCAGATGTGCTCAATCCACGCTTTTTCGTCACGACCCTCGCTGAACGCTGGCTCGACGCCAAGCTTAGCAGCGACTTCCCGCAGCCAGTCGTAGTCTGAACGGCGTTCAAATTCAGGTTCAATCAGCTTTTCGGACAGGATCAGATAGCTTGCCGTGCCCCAGGTTTCGCCGATATTCCAGCGTTCCATAAAGCTGGTTTCCGGCAAAAGCAGGTCGGCGTATCTGGCGCTCGGCGTCATAAACAGATCGCTTGCGACGATAAACTCGATTTTCGACTCGTCTTCCAGGACACGGGTTGCCTGATGAAGATCCGGGTTCTGGTTAGCCAGATAATTGCCCGCCAGCGAGAACAGGATGCGGATATTGCTGTCCAGCTTCTCAGCATCCTTCAGGCCATCTTCCGCGGTTACCTTAGAAGCATCATCCGCGGCCTGCACCCAGTTCATGACCGAAATTTTGGCTTTGACCGGGTTGTCCGGCATCTCTGGCCCGGCCGCAAATTTGCGGTTTGCGCAGCCGCCATAGCCTGCTGCCCAGCCGCCTTTCACCCCGACGTTACCCGTTAGCGTGGCCAGTATCGTCGAGCCGCGCGCGGTGCGCTCGCCGCAGTTGTGACGCTGCGGACCCCAGCCCTGGATCAGCGCGGCGGGTTTGGTGGTTGCGTAGTCGCGCGCCAGCTGACGAATAGTTTGTGCAGGCACGTGGGTGATTTTCTCTGCCCACTCGGGCGTTTTCGCCACGCCATCCTTTGCACCGCTCAGGTAAGCCATCAGGGATTCATTGGCCGGAACGCCCTCTGGCATGGCGTCTTCGTCAAAGCCCAGGGTGTAGCGCTGAATAAAGTCGCGATCGTGCAGATTCTCCGTGACGATCACATACATCATCGCGTCCATCAGGGCGTTGTCTGTTGTGGGAAGCAATGGGATCCACTGATCGGCAAGGGAGGAAACCGTATCGGAATAACGTGGGTCGACAACAATGAAGCGCGTGCCGTTTTGCTTCATCTTCTGGTAGAAGTGGTTGCTGTGCCCGAAGATGGTTTCCGTCGGGTTATGCCCCCAGAGAATGACCAGTTTGGTGTCCAGCAGCGTGTCCAGAGAGCTGCCGCTGGCGGCGGTGCCATAGGTATACGGCGTTGCCGCCGCCGTGTTACCCATACTGACCGAGTGATAGCTTTCGAGATAGCCGCCGGTTAAGTTGAGCAGACGACGAACCATTTTATCGCCGGAAAAGGTCCCGCCGGACACCGCGGTGCCCACATGAACATATCGTGACGCAGCACCGTATTTTTGCGTAATAGTTTTTAATTGATTCGCAATAAGGGTGGTGGCTTCATCCCAGGTAATACGCTCGAATTTTCCTTCACCACGTTTACCTACACGTTTCATTGGATATTTCAGTCGATCGGGGTGATAAACAAATTTCCGATAAGCCCGACCACGAACGCAGGCGCGCATCACTGGCATCTGCGGATCCAGCGCGTTATCCGGACGCGTTGAAATTCGGGTCACAACGCCATCACTGACGTGAGCACGAATATCACACTTGCCGCCGCAGTCAAACGTACTACAGGTTTGCACCACTTTTTCTTCAGGCGTAGCGTCTGAAACCGCCGCGCCCTGTGCCTGTACTTTGCCGGTTTTGACGACAAACGGCAGGGCGGCGAGCGCCGACCCTGCCTGAATAAACTGACGCCGGGATATGGCGGGAATAAGCCCTTCTCCCTGATGTTTATTTTTTTTCATTGCTCGTTCCTTCAAATAAAAACGCATTCTCGTTTTTTTTCAGGAACGAATATTGATAATTATCAAGCTAACTCTTGAGGAGTAACACTTAGCGATCTAATTCAAAATTCACCGTCGCCGTTTGTCCTGTTTCATCCAATACAATTAATTGATATTTACCCGGTAAATATAATTGTAGTGAATAATTCTTCTGATGCCCGTCCAGCGGTTCGCCATTCAAAAACCACCATCGTTGCCCCTCTCCGCCGCTGGTTGAAACGTTGAGGGTAATATTTTTCTCACCTGGAAGACGTTTAATTACCGCCCCTTCTCTGACGCCTGACAACATCAGCGGCGCCGCATTATGGTTATCCAGCGGAGGGCAAACCGCTGAACGGGCGGGGAGACGAGCAGCCCGTTTTTCGGCAGCAGGCAGCCAGGGCTCCAGCGGCAGCGGCCAGACATCCAGCACTTTCTCTGTCGCATCAGGACAATCCGCCGCAACGCGTTTGCCTTCTTTATCCAGCCAGACCGGGAAACGGATCCCGCGAATACCTTCCTGTTCCGGCAGCAGCAGCGTAGGCGGTTCACTGCCTTCCAGCAGCCAGGTTGACAGCCGACGCCGACAGTTTTCGCTCCCTTCAGGCAGGGACTGGCCGCCCGGCCAGCAAATCACGCCCCGTCCTACGCTTGCAGGACGCGGATCGCGCGGCAGGCGCGCTTCATCCACCATCGAGCGGGACTGAAGCATATTATTGACCTGATTCAGGAGCGGTACCGCGCTGGCGAAACCAAACTGCCCGGCAACGGGCGTGCCGTCCGGGCGTCCGGTCCAGATTCCAATGACATACCGGGCATTCAGGCCGATGGCCCAGGCATCCCGGTAGCCATAGCTGGTGCCCGTTTTCCACGCCAGCGGCGCAACCTGGGGCAGCGCACTGTCCGGCAGGGGCTGTGCTTCATTAGCGAGAATGCGACGAATGATCCACGCCGCCCCCGGCGACAGCAGCGGACGTTCGATCAGCGGATCGCCCGGCTGTAAACGCAGTCGGCCCGCCTTACCCTGACGCGCAAAGGCGCTATAGGCGGCAGCGATATCAGCCAGCCGTGCGCCTGCACCCCCCAGGATCAGGGAGAGGTTGGGCTGTGCCCCCGCAGGCAGAATGAGCGGTAATCCCGCGTTGCTCAGCATTCCGGCAAAACGTTTTGGGCCGTACGCTTCCAGAACCTGCACCGCAGGCAGGTTGAGGGAACGCACCAGGGCTTCGCTCATACTGACCGGCCCATGGAAGCCGCTGTCAAAGTTGCCGGGACGATAATCCCCCGTTTTTCTTGGCACATCCTGTAATAACGAAGCGGGATGGATCAGACCATCGTCCAGCGCCATGCCATAGATGAATGGCTTGAGGACCGATCCCGGCGATCGGATCGCATTGACCATATCCACGTGGCTGAAACGGCTGTCATCATTGATATCTACCGAGCCTACCCAGCCACGCACTTTCATGGATGTATGATCCACGACGATCATCGCCAGCGAACTGCGGGCAGGCAGGCGTGATTTCCAGTTCATTGCCAGCTCTTCAAGCTGTCGTTGCAATGCTGCATCAAGCGTGGTGACTATTTTTGTGTCACGACTTTTACTCAGCATCATGCGGGAAAGGAGCGGCGCCAGCTGCGGCATCTGCCGGGGGGCCAGCCAGACCGGCTCTTCACGGGACTCTTTGACCTGCTTTTCAGACCAGACGCCCTGAGTCAGCATGCGGTCGAGCACTTTGTTCCGCGCCGCTTCGGCACGCTCCGGCCAGCGGTCCGGGCGCAGACGGCTGGGTGCCTGTGGCAGTACAGCCAGCAGCGCCGCGTCGGAATAGCTCAGCTGAGACGGCGGTTTGCCAAGGTAAGTCCAGCTTGCCGCGCCCACGCCCTGCAACGTGCCGCCAAACGGGGCACGGTTGAGATACAGCGTCAGGATTTCACGCTTGGAGAGATGCCACTCCAGCTGCATCGCCCGCCAGAGCTGACGGAATTTGCCGCCAAAGGTACGCGGATGCGGATCCAGAAGGCGTGCCACCTGCATGGTAAGCGTGCTCCCGCCGGAAACCACTCTCCCGGAGGTGAGATCCTGCCAGGCGGCACGCAGTACAGAAAGCGGATTGACGCCCGGGTGATCCCAGAACCAGCGATCTTCATACTGGATCAGCGCCTCGAGATAGCGTGGTGAAACCTCTTCAATGGTAACCGGATAGCGCCAGATGCCTTCGCTGTCGGCAAAACGCCACAGCGGAACACCCTGCTCATCCACGACCACTCGCGCAGGGTTGACCTCTTTCAGGGGCAACGGCCACACGCGGTCAGCGACGACAATCAGCCCCCCTGAAACGAGAAGCGCTCCCGCCAGCCACAGCCAGCGGGAGCGAATCAGGCGTGCTATCCGCATTTTACGGAACAACGATCAGCGGGCCACTGGCCGCCCCCGTTGCCCGCCACTGCGGAACATACATGGACTCGACCATCGGAACAGGCACCTGGTAGGTTCCCGGCGTAACGGCACGGGCCAGGTAAACCAGCGTGACCGGCTGACCTTCATTGACCGGCACCGCGGCCACAAAGCGATCGTCGCGGAATTCCATGTGCTGAATATCAGACTGTTGCATCTGATTGAGCAGGTTTTGCACTTCACTGCCGCTGTCCTGCAAGCTGGCGCTGCTGCTCGCCAGATTCTGGTTTTCCAGCTCCAGACCTGCCGGGAGTAGATCCACCACCAGCGCATCCGGCACGTTCTGGCTGGCCTTCACTTCCAGCCATACCAGAACCAGTTCACCGCTCTTCAGAGAAGAGAGCGACTTGCTGCCGCCGTCTGTCGCCAGGATATGACGTTCAATCTGCAAGACATTAGAGGATGGCTGAGGCGCATACTCCGGATAGCCAGTCGTGTCCAGTCGTACCCACAGCGGCGTAGTGCCGGTATTCGTCACCTGCAACGCATCAAGCTGAGCGCCGTTCAGGTTTTCTACCTGCGCTTTATCACTGCTCTGGGTCTGTTCAGAGAGGCTGGTCGTTGCCTGCCACGCACCTGACAAGGTTTGCAGTGAACGTCCGGCCAGGAACAGCGCATTGCTCTCCTGGGTAGACAGCCAGCGCTGGCTGAACGCGTCTTCAGATAACGCGTTCAGCAGCCTGTTTTGCGCATCCGGCAGCAGCTTGTACTCTTCCAGCAGGGAGAGCATCAGGGCATTATCACGCAGCTGGCTGCCGTAATCCGCCATCCAGTTTCGGCTGTCGTTACGGGGAGTTTTGAGAGCCAGATCCAGCGCCTGCTGGCTGCGCGGTGCATCCCCCATCAGTTTGAGTGCCATGCCCAGCTGCATCAACGGAAGCCCGGAAGCAGCCTGAGCGTGGCGATCCCAGATTTCACGCAGCGCACCGAGCGGCGCTTTTTGCTGACGAGCCAGCACCAGCGAAGCATACGCCTGGACAGCAAATTTGCTGGCCTGGGTGTCGTCGCTGTAGCGGATGGACATCATCCCCGGATCCTGTAAATAGCGCAGCAGTCGGCTGTTGGCGTTATTCACTGCCTCGGCAGGCACGCTGTAACCCTGCTCCCCTGCCCGCACCAGGAAGTCCGTGACATAGGCGGTCAGCCAGTACTCTTCCGGGCCGTTTTTATCCCACAAGGCAAAACCGCCATCGTCACGCTGCATTTGCAGCAGACGGGAGATCCCGATATCAATGGCCGCACGGCGTTTATCGTCAGTATCGCCCTTAATGCCCAGTGCCTTCAGCTGTGCCGCGTTGGTGTAGAGGGACGGGAACAGGCCGCTGGTGGTCTGCTCAAGACATCCATACGGATAGGCCTGAAGTTCACGAATGTAGCGCGCCAGGTTCAAAGGTGGTTTACCGCTGAGCAACAGCTGCCCCTGTAGCGTGGCAGGCGAGAAACCGGCGATATGCTGTGCTGGCGCGCTCCAGGATTCGCCAGGGTTCAGCATCGTACCCGTATTCACGGTTTGCGCCGGGAATGCGGGACGCACGCCAATTTTCCAGCTCTTCTGCTGCGGCGCAAACGTCTCACCAGGGAGCTGAAGTCCCGTCACCTGAGCAGTCACTTCCCCATCGCCATAGCCCTCCAGGGCACGCACCGGAATAAATAGGGTGGTACGTGCGCCAGGCGGCAGCTTAACCGGCTCTGGCTGAGCGCCTTCGAGCGACAACTTATCGGTTGCGGTTAACGCAATGTTCAGCGTTTGCGGCTGGTCAGTAAGGTTGGTCAGGTCCAGCGTCAGGCGAGAGGTATCGCCACTTGCGAGGAATCGCGGCGTATTAAGCTCGGTAATAATCGGTGCCGCTACAATGATTTTGCTTTCGCTGCTGCCGAAATCGTCTTCCGTCCAGGCCTGCGCCATCAGACGCAGTTCGCCGTTGAAATCGCCAATCGGCAGCGTGATGGTGCCTTCGCCGTTGGCATCAAGCGTAACCGGCTGCGCCTGCTGGGCAATTATGGTGACATGGTTCACCGGTGGCTTACCGCCGCGTTTCAGTTCATCGCCGTCTCCGCCGAAGCGCAGTGCGGCCAGACGTCCCTGACCTTCAATCACCTGGCCGTAAACATCATAGATGTCCGCGCCATAGCGCTTCTGACCGAAGAAAGCTTCCCACGGATCCGGCGTGACGTAGTCGGTAATGTTCAGCACGCCGCTATCGACAGCCGAGACCAGCACGTTCACCTTCTGTGGCACAGTCCCCTCTTTTACGCTGGCTTTCACTTTCACAGAAAGCGTCTGGTTCGGACGCATTTTTTGCGGGTTATCCAGTGCGATGTTCAGGCGACGATTTTCGTCTCCCATTGGCAGATGCAGCAGGCCAACCGCCCGTTTTGGCGTGGCGGATTTGGATTTATCGCCAGGACGAACCACCAGCGTGCTGAGGTAAAGATCGTGACGTTTCCAGGCCTTATCCACCGGAATGGCGAGATCCAGACCGTTTGCTGGCACGTCAATCTCTTTCCACCACAGCGGTCCTTCGCTGGATTCGATCATTGCATAGCCCTTGCCTGCGGCTGGCGCTGCAATATGCAGGTTGATGGTATCGCCTGGCTGATAGGATGGCTTATCCAGTTTCAGCGTCACACGATCCGGGCGAGCAGCGCCCGTGCCATCGCTGTTATCCTGCCAGCTGTACCCCGCCCAGAAGCGCACGCTGCTGACCATGTCATCAGGGGCTTTCACTTCCAGACGGTATGAGCCCCACTCCACCGGGAAGGTGACTTTACCGGTTTCATCGGCCTTGAGGTTTAGCTCCTGTTCGCCCTCAACCAGATCTTTTTGATCAAACTGGGACTGCCAGCCCTCACTCTCGGACCAGTTCCAGAAGTAGTCGCGACGCTCACGGATCAGACGCACCTGCAAACCGGATACCGCTTTTTTCGTCCCGCTGGCATCGGCATAGACGATGTCAAAGCTGGCGTTGCCGTTTTCATCGACAATCGGCTGATTGACGGTGGTATCGGTACGGTAGTCGTAAACGGCCTTGCTGGCGAACTGTGGGCGGATCCCCGGAAGTTCAGCCGCAGGCCAGATAGCCTGCTCGGCGCGTCGCGTTACCGGACGCCCACCTGATTCCAGCAGGCTGGCCTGCAAAATCAGTTGCAGCGGCGAGTGCACCTCTTTCCACTGGCTTTCGGTGGTAACCTGTCCGCGCCCCTGTTCGTCCAGCGTAAGCTGAACTTCATCCAGGCTGCGGCTCAGGTTCTCCTCGGCAATATCACCGAACTGGAAGCCAGGCAGTGCAGGCACCGCGTCACGTAGCGGACGCAGGAAAAGCTGGCCTTGCAGAGAATTGCCGTTAGCTGGCGCGCCATACAGGTAATAGCCCACAACGTTAAAGTCGACATTATCTTGCGGGGAAACCGGCGTTTTTTGCCCGGTCAGATTCAGCGCCATACGCTCAGGCATAAAATCTTCGACGTGGAAATCCCACATGCGCTGCTGGTTATCGCCCGTATTCGCGCGAATATGCCACATGCCGGTCTGGGCGCCGCTATCAAGCGGATAGTTGAAGCGATAAAGGCCGTTCTCAGGTTGCACAACGACCGTACGCGCCACCTGTCCGTCCGGACGCAGCACGTCAAGTTTTACCGGCTGATCGGGAAGCGGTTTGCCATCGCTGTCGCGAAGCAGGCCGTTCAGGATCACAGTTTCACCCGGACGATAGAGATCGCGCGGGCCAAACATAAAGAACTGTTTGCTGTAACCCGGGTTACCGGCGATATCAAACTCCGCCAGATCCAGCGCCGGAAGTTTGAGGTCGAGAAGCGTCGTCTGGCCATCCTTACTGGCCAGGATCAGCGCGGCTTCTTTATCGGTTTCCAGTTTCGCATGACCATCGGCGTCGCTGTTCGCCTCGGCCAGGGTCTGCCCTTTATCGTTCAGAAGGGTAATGGTCACGCCTGACTGCGCCGCACCGTTTTCAAGACTCTGGGTGAAGATGTCCAGGCGGTTATGATAACGGTGAGCGGACAGCCCAATATCACTTAAGGTAAAGAGCGTCGCGGCGTTACTGTAGTTATAGTGACCAGCCTGATTCATCACGGCGATATAGACGCCAGACTGCTGGAGCGGCTTAATATCTTTAAGCGGCAGGAGCAGTTTTTCACGCGTGTTGCGCGCCGGGTTGAGGTCGAAACGGCCAGTGTAGACCAGTTCCGCCATCTTCAGCAGGTTGTCAGATTCCCAGTTGGTCAGCGAGTTACGGTACTCCCACTGGCTGACAAACGAGGCCAGCGACTCCGGCTTCACACGATAGAAGTTCACGTCCACATTGTTGACGTTGAGCGCCATCACTGGCAACCCTTCCACCACCTTACCCGGCAGCAGCGATCCGCGGCTGGCGAATCCGACCGTCGGTTCAACATCCCGGGTGGTGATCGCTTTTTCATAGTCAATGCCGAATGTCGCTTTGTTCAGCGCCAGCAAATCACGTTCGACGGTGACGACCAGATTACGATTCGGCTCCAGATGGCGCAGGCGCAGCTCTTTCAGATTGGGGGCCAGTTCCCAGGCGCCGTCCACTTTGCCGCTTTTTTTATCTACCACGTGCACCGTTTTCGCAAAATCCTGGCTGGGATCCAGCGGTACAGAGAAGGTCAGAACCAGCGTCGCGGCGCCGTCGAGTTGCACTTCAGAGGCATCCAGCAGCGTCAACGCCTTACCCTGACTCTGCGCGGCCAGCTTAGCCAGCTTTTCAGGATCCGGTGTTGCCGGGGTTTTCTGTTCTGATGCAGTAGACGCTGCGGGGGCAGCGGCCTGAGGTTTGTCATCGCTGTTATCACAGCCGACAAGCGTAAAGGTGGTGAGCAGCGCGAGAGAGATCGCAGCTAAGCGAAACGGTTTCATCCTGTGTCCCTGGCCTGATGGGCCTGTTGGTCGTCGTCCGGATAAGTATTATCCGCAAGTTTCGTTAATACAAAAAGTCCAATTTTATAATCTTGAAAACGCCTCGCAGATTGGCATCACGCTGCCACACCGTGTTGGAACCGCGATCACAGCGCATAACGTAACATGTTACCTTTCGCGTCATTTGTTTTTAAAACAAGAAGATAGCTGGATAAGCTCGCATCAGGCCTGCTAGTTTTATGACCATGACGCACCCCGAGTGCGCGGTTCAATAAGAGAGAAAGCCATGAAACGAGCCGTGAACGCCCTACAAAATTTCGGAAAATCACTTTACGGACCTGTACTTATCTTACCCATCGTCGGTCTGTTTATCGCCTTTGGGAATGTGCTGGGTAACGGCAATCTGGCCGAGTACCTGCCGTTTCTCGGCCATCCGCTGATCCAGAGTGTCGGCCAGCTGATCGCCAAATCTGCCGTATCGGTGCTGGTCAACCTGGCGCTGGTATTTGCCGTTGGGATCCCCATTGGTCTGGCAACCCGAGATAAAGGCTACGCGGCGCTGATTGGGCTGGTGACCTTTATCGTATTCATTAACGCGATGAACGTGACGTTACAGCTTCAGGGGGAACTGGCCCCGGCGGAACAGATGAAAGCCGCCGGACAAAGCATGGTGCTGGGCGTTCAGGTGCTGGAGATGGGCGTTTTCGCCGGGATCCTGACCGGGGCGCTCTCCGGTTATCTGTACAACAAATATTCCGGTGTCCAGTTTAACGGCGCGATGGCGATTTACTCCGGCCACTGCTTTGTCGCGATTGTGATGCTGCCTGTCTCTATGCTGCTCGGCGTGGTCATGAGCGAACTCTGGCCGTACGCACAGCATGGAATAAGCGCCCTGGCGCTGGCGATCAAAGGGTCCGGTCCGTTTGGCGTGGCGATCTACGGTTTCCTTGAACGCATTCTGGTGCCGACGGGCCTGCATCATCTGGTCTATACGCCGTTCCTGTATACCGAACTGGGCGGTACGCAGGAGGTGTGCGGTACGGTTTATCAGGGCGCGCGCAATATCTACTTCGCCGAGATGGCCTGCCCGGACGTGAAGCAGCTCAGCAGCACCGTGGTGTGGGATGCGCGCGGCATCAGCAAGATGTTCGGCCTTCCTGCCGCCGCGCTGGCGATGTACATGACCGCGAAGCCAGAGCGTAAAGCGATTGCGAAAGCGATTCTGATCCCGGCGGCGCTGACCTCGCTGCTGGTCGGCGTAACCGAGCCGATTGAGTTCTCCTTCCTGTTTGTCGCCCCGCTTTTGTTCGTGGTGCATGCGGTGCTGACCGGTATCGGCATGATGCTATTCTCGCTGTTTGGCGTTCACGCCATCGGCGCCAACGGGATTATCGATTTTATCCTCTACAACCTGCCGCTCGGCACGGAGAAGTCCAACTGGCCCATGTACATCGTGGTCGGGCTGATCATGTTCGCCCTTTATTTCGTGGTGTTCCGCTTCCTGATCCTGCGCTTCAACATGAAAACGCCGGGCCGTGAGGATGAGGACCAGGAGACGCGCCTTTACAGCAAGCAGGAGTACCAGGCGAAGGGCAATAACGACGGGCTGGGCGAATCCATCGTGGTGGGTCTGGGCGGTCGGGAAAACATAGAGGTGGTAGATAACTGCTACACCCGCTTACGCGTCACGGTGAAGGACGTCGCCATCATCGACGAACCGCGCCTGAAAGCGACCGGCGCGAAAGGGATTATCAAACAAGGTAACAACGTTCAGGTGGTCTACGGGCTGCATGTCAAAAAAATGCGAGAAGCCGTTGAGACGTTTCTCTGAAAGGAGCTAAAGATGTTTACACCCCCATTTATTCTGTCGATTGCCGGCGGCGGTAGCACCTACACGCCAGGTATTGTGAAAAGCCTGATGGTACGTCTGCACGATTTCCCTCTGGCAGAGATCCGCCTGTATGACATTGACGAGGCGCGCCAGAACACCATTGCGCCCGTGGTGGAGAAGGTTATTCGCGACCACAGCCAGAGCATCAAATTCACCGTCACCAGCGACCCGGAAGTGGCCTTCAGCGGCGCGCATTTTGTTTTTGCTCAGATGCGCGTCGGGCAGTACAAAATGCGCGAGCAGGATGAAAAGATCCCGCTGCGCCACGGGGTGGTCGGCCAGGAAACCTGCGGACCCGGCGGGCTGGCATATGGCCTGCGTACTATCCTGCCGATGGTCGAGCTGATCGATCGGGTTGAACGCTACGCGCACGAAAAGGCGTGGATCGTGAACTACTCCAACCCGGCGGCGATCGTCGCCGAGGGCGTGCGTCGCCTGCGCCCCAACGCACGCGTGCTGAACATCTGCGATATGCCGGTTGCCGCCATGCGCAATATGGGCGCCATTCTGGGCGTGGATCGTCATAAACTGGAAGTGGACTATTTCGGCCTCAACCACTTCGGCTGGTTTACCCGCGTGCGGGTGGACGGCGAGGACAAGCTGCCGGAGCTGCGTAAACATATCGCGAAGTTTGGCCTGCTGACGGAAGATGCCGCGAAAACCGACCCGCAGCACTCGGATCCGTCGTGGGTGAAAACCTGGCGCAACATCAAGCCGATTATGGATAACTTCCCGGAGTACCTGCCGAACCCGTATCTACAGTACTACCTGATGCCGAACCAGATTGTGGAGCATCAGAACCCGGACTATACCCGCGCCAACGAAGTGATGAACGGGCGTGAGAAAAAGCTGTTTGCCGCCGCCGAAGAGTACCAGCGCAGTGGGATCTTACCGGACGCCTTCCACGTAGGTGTTCACGGCGAATTTATCGTCGATGTCGCCTGTTCGCTGGCGTTCAACCTGCGCCAACGCCATCTGGTGATGGTGGAAAACCGCGGAGCGATTACCAACCTGCCGTACGATGCGGTGGTGGAAGTGCCTGCCTATATTACCTCCGAAGGGCCGGAGCCTGTCCGCGTGGGTCAGGTGCCGCTGTTCCACCAGACGCTTTTACAGCAGCAGCTGGCCTCTGAACAGCTGCTGGTTGAGGCAACCATCGAAGGCAGCTACGAGAAAGCGTTGCAGGCGTTTACCCTGAGCCGCACCGTGCCGACCATGGAGCACGCGAAAGCGATTCTGGATGAGATGATCGAAGCCAACCGCGACTACTGGCCTGCGCTGCAAAAGGCCTGGCAGGACGGTGAAGCGGTGAAGCGGTGAAAAAATAGGGGCTTGCTCGCGAGTTGAACGTGGTTAGCTTGTCGGTGTCAGAAAAAACACCGACAATCCTTTTTTACGGAAAAGAATGGAGGCAACCATGTCCACCTCATATTTTGTCGCTGCCGACTGGCTGATTGAGCACGGCGACGACCCGGAAGTTCAGATTATCGACGCGCGCATGGCCCCTCCGGGCCAGGAGCATCGTGACGTTCCCGCTGAATACCGTGCAGGGCACCTGCCTGGCGCGGTATTTTTTGATATCGAAGCCCTCTCCGATCACACCTCTCCCCTACCGCACATGCTGCCGCGCCCGGAAGCGTTTTCCGTGGCGATGCGCGAGCTGGGCATCAGCAAAGATAAACATCTTGTTGTTTACGATGAAGGTAATCTGTTTTCCGCGCCGCGGGCGTGGTGGATGCTGAAAAACTTTGGCGTGGAAAAGGTATCGATTCTGGCGGGCGGACTTGCAGGCTGGAAGCGCGACGAACTACCGCTTCAGCAGGGTGACGTTACGCTGCCGGAAGGGGAATTTGATGCCACGTTTGACGCTAACGTGGTCAAGCGCCTGACCGACGTGCTGGTCGTTAGCCACGAAAAGACGGCGCAAATCGTCGATGCGCGTCCCGCTCCACGTTTCAACGCAGAAGCGGATGAACCGCGTCCGGGACTGAAACGCGGACATATCCCGGGGGCGCTGAACGTGCCGTGGGGCGATCTGGTGTTTGAAGGCGAGCTGAAAACCACCGATGAATTACGTGCCATTTTTGAACGTCAGGGCGTGGATTTGCATCGTCCGGTTATTGCCAGCTGCGGCTCCGGCGTGACGGCCTGCGTGGTGATCCTGGCGCTGGCAACCCTTGGCGCAAATGACGTGACCCTGTATGACGGCGCCTGGAGTGAATGGGGTGCACGAGACGATCTGCCGGTTGAACCGGCGAAATAATGGATAACCGCCTGGCAACGCTGTTAACGCGCGGGTCGTCGCTGACCCGCGCGGAGTATCGCGTCCTCGCCCACCTCACTGAGCATCCGCTGCTGGTGGGCAACATCACGGTGCGCGAGCTGGCGCAGGCGACATTTGTCTCTACCGCGACGATTATGCGGCTGTGCCAGAAGCTCGGGTTTAGCGGCTTTAGCGAGTTTATCTGGCACTGCAAGCAGTTGCTTTCTGACACGCCGCATATCACCGTACAGCCTGAGCAACATGCGGAAATGCCCGCGCTTTTTGCCCGGTTCATTGCTAACTATCAGCAGACCTTCCAGTGGGTCACCCAGGACAAACGCCAGCAGTTTGCCAGCCTGCTGCGCCAGAAAGAGAGCTTCTTTCTCTACGGCGCCGGGTTTTCATATCTTTTTGCCGAGTACCTGACCAAGAAGTTGCAGGTGCTGGGAAAAACGGCGTTCATCTCCGGACCGGGGGACAGCCGGAATATT
Organism: Enterobacter cloacae complex sp. IR5403; assembly: GCF_049238705.1. Classification (NCBI taxonomy): domain Bacteria; kingdom Pseudomonadati; phylum Pseudomonadota; class Gammaproteobacteria; order Enterobacterales; family Enterobacteriaceae; genus Enterobacter; species Enterobacter cloacae complex sp. IR5403. The sequence goes on from NZ_JBMKHP010000007.1 coordinate 183,571, forward strand.
TTTCTCAGCAACGCCGCGCGCTATCAGGTGTTTATTGCCGTTTCGCGCAGCGGCGAAACGGAGCAGGTACTGGATAAAGCGCGGATCGCCAAAAACGTCGGCATGACCATCGTCGCGTTTACCCGCGCATCGGCCAATACGCTGGCGGGTATGGCGGACGTGCATTTTGCCCTCTATGACGAAGCGGTACATTTCGCCGCCGAAGCCGCAGGGGTGACGTCGTTTGAGTCGAATCTGGTGCTGCTGATGGATTTACTGCTGCTGGAAGCAACGGGGTGAAGATCACCCCGCCGTAATCAGATAATGCGGTTGGTCTTGAGATCGCGCAGGAAGCCGCCCCAGCGACGCTCGTAGAACGGGGTGATGTGCTCGGTAATAAAGTGGCTGATCCCCTTCTCACCTTTCTTCACCTGACAGATATCAATCGGCTCATCGCCCGGCAGGGTGTCGGTTGCTACGCTTCCCGCCGCCTGGATGATCTCGTCGATATCGCCGTCGGCCTCAATCCCTATCAGCAGAACAGGTTTTTCGTCAGCGCTCTCTTTGATGGAGCAGAGGAACGCGCGTTTTACCGGCTTGATGGTTTTAAACAGCGTGGTCAGGGAGTCAATCATCTGCGCGGGCGGCTCGGCCACTTCAGACAGCAGCAGCGTTTCGCCCCCTTCGAGCACCTCCTGAGTGCTGAGTGGGTTGCCCTCGTCACCAATCAGATGGCTGATTTCGCGCGGAGTAAACTCTTTCCCGGTCGGCAGTTTGGCGTTGAGGAACAGCGTCTGCCCCAGGGTCATTTCGAACAACGTGCGCACCGGCATCACCACGAACGCCTGTTCGTCTTCTACCGCTTCCTGCAAGGCCTCGAGCGAGGTAAAGAACGGGATCACCGACGTGCCGTCGTCTTTCTCCCAGTGCAGCAGATCCAGCGCGCTGTCTTCGACAACCTGCTCCCCTTCCGCCGCGGTGCCCGGCACCCAGACGGTGGATTCCAGCAGCGTGCGGAAAAAGGCCGGACGGTGGGCGGGCTCGGTCGCCGCCTGCTCCAGCAGGGTTTCTAATTCGTTTTTGGTTTCGGACATAACAATTCCAGATGATGCATTTCCCCCTCACCCCAGCCCTCTCCCTCAAGGGAGAGGGAGCAAACCATCCCCTCTCCCTGTGGGAGAGGGTTAGGGTGAGGGCAAAAAAGATTACTCAGCCGTCAGCAGGTTCGCCACGGTACGCACACCCAGACCGGTCGCACCCGCAGACCACTGCTCAACCGCTGCTTTACGGTAGGTTGCGGAGCAGTCAATGTGCAGCCAGCCTTCATGGTAGTTCTCAACGAAGTGAGACAGGAAGCCTGCTGCGGTGCTTGCCCCCGCCGGGTACGCCGCGCTCGCGGTGTTGTTCAGCTCGGCAAAGTTAGACGGCAGCTGGCTGCGGTGGAACTCGGCCAGCGGCAGACGCCAGAACGGTTCGTTTTCCGCCGCCGCGCTGGCCAGCAGGCGAGCGGCCAGCTTGTCGTCGAAGCTGAACAGGGCGTGATAGTCGTTACCCAGGGCCGTTTTCGCCGCGCCGGTCAGGGTCGCCATGTCGATAATCAGCTCCGGCTTCTGGGCAGAGGCGTCGATCAGGCCATCGGCCAGCACCAGGCGGCCTTCGGCGTCGGTGTTCATCACCTCAACGTTTTTACCGTTGCGGTAGCGAATGATGTCGCCCAGCTTGAAGGCGTTGCCGCTCACCATGTTGTCCGCGCAGCACAGGTAGAGCTTCACGCGCTTGTTCAGACCACGTGTGATGGCGAACGCCAGCGCGCCGGTAACGGTGGCCGCGCCGCCCATGTCGGACTTCATAGAGTCCATGAACGCGCTCTGCTTCAGGCTGTAGCCGCCGGTGTCGAAGGTGATGCCTTTCCCGACCAGACAGGCAAAGACCGGCGCTTCTTTATCGCCGGTTGGGTTGTAGTCCAGCGCCAGCAGGACCGGAGGACGCTCAGAACCACGGCCCACGGTGTGGATACCCATGTAATTCTGCTCGCGCAGGTCTTCGCCTTTGGTGATGCGGTAAGACATCTTGTCGCCCGCCACGCCGCACAGCAGGTCAACCGCGCGCTGCGCCAGCTGCTCAGGGCCTAACTCTTCCGCCGGGGCGTTGATGGTGTCGCGCACCCAGTCGATAATTTTCAGGCGGCTTTCCAGCTCTTTCTGACCGGCTTCGTCGAGGTTCGCCCACTCGATTTTGCGGGTGCCTTTCGGCCCTTTGTAGCCTGCCCAGAATGCCCAGCTGCGGTCGGTGTCCCAGCCTTCGCCTTCCAGAGACACATGCTTAATGCCAAGGCCGTCAATTTTACGCGCGGCGCGCTGGATCAGGCCCAAATCATCATTGCCCGTCAGGTGCAGGGTAATACCGTCGTTGTTGATGCTGTAGGTGGCTTTTTCGCCCCAGCGTGCGTCAGCAGGCTGATTCGAGAGCGTAATCTTCATCGCTTCGGTCATTTTATTTATCCTTATTAGCAAACGGGCCGCCTGAAGGCAGCCCGTTAAGTGATTTACTCTGCTTCATCTAACCAGACTAACAGAATCGCCTCCAGAATTTTTTCATTGGATGCGTTTGGATCGTCGTCAAAATCTTCCAGATCGCAAATCCACTGATGCATGTCGGTGAATCGTACGGTCTTCGGATCGAGATCCGGGTTCGCGTCGTAGAGCGCTTCGCCGATTTCACGGCTGTCTGTCCACTTCAGTCCCATATCAATGCTCGCGTGCGTGGTTGATGGTGTAGCGTGGGAACTCCACGACCAGATCTTCATCGGTCACCGCAGCCTGGCAGCTTAAGCGGCTGTCTGGCTCCAGACCCCATGCTTTATCCAGCATGTCGTCTTCGTCTTCGGTGCTCTCGGCGAGAGAATCAAAACCTTCACGTACGATGCAGTGGCACGTTGTGCAGGCACAGGATTTTTCACAGGCGTGTTCCACTTCGATACCTGCACGCAGGGCTACATCGAGAATGGTTTCACCGGTCTTCGCTTCCAGAACTGCGCCATCCGGACAGAGGTCCGCATGAGGCAAAATAACAATCTTTGGCATATTAAACCTCGTCCACGGACTGGCCTTTCAGCGCGACGCGGACAGATTTGTCCATGCGGCGAGCAGCGAAGTCCTGGGTTTGTTTATCAACGTTTTTAATGGCTTCTTCTATTGCGTCAGCGTCATTGCCTTCGGCCACGGCGCTTAAGCGTGCGGCAGCCTCGTCAATGACCTGGCGCTCAGCGGCGCTTAACAGCGCGGCATCGGCAGCGAGCGCCCCGTTCAGGCTTTCCAGCACGCGGGCGGCTTCCACTTTTTGTTCGGCCAGCATACGCGCCTTCACATCCTGCTCGGCGTAGCTCATTGAGTCCTGAATCATGGAGGCGATTTCGCCATCGGTCAGGCCGTAGGACGGCTTCACCTGGATGGACGATTCCACGCCGGTCGATTTTTCCATCGCCGTGACGCTCAGCAGGCCGTCCGCATCCACCTGAAAGGTGACGCGAATATGCGCCCCACCCGCCGGCAGCGCCGGAATGCCGCGCAGCGCAAAGCGCGCCAGAGAGCGGCAGTCCTGCACCAGCTCGCGCTCGCCCTGCATCACGTGGATGGACATCGCGGTCTGGCCGTCTTTGAAGGTAGTAAACTCCTGCGCGCGCGCCACCGGAATGGTGGTATTACGCGGAATGACTTTCTCCACCAGGCCGCCCATGGTTTCTAAACCCAGCGACAGCGGAATGACGTCCAGCAGCAGCATTTCGCTGTCCGGCTTGTTGCCGACCAGGATATCGGCCTGGATAGCGGCGCCCACGGCAACCACTTTGTCCGGGTCGATGGAGGTCAGCGGCGTGCGTCCAAAGAATTCGCCCACGCGCTCGCGCACCAGCGGCACGCGGGTTGAGCCGCCAACCATGACCACTTCCAGCACCTCGCTGGCCTCCACGCCCGCATCTTTCAATGCGCGACGGCAGGCCAGCAGGGTACGCTTAACCAGAGGCGCAATCAGTTCGCTGAACTGGTCGCGGGTGATCTCACCCTGCCAGCCTGCGACGTTCACGCTGACGGACTGTGCATCGCTCAGGGCGATTTTGGCGTCGATGGCCGCATCCAGCAGTTCACGCTGCACGCGCGCATCGCTGCGATCGCTGATGCCCGCCTGCTCGCGGATGTAGTCCGCCAGCAGATGGTCGAAGTCATCGCCGCCGAGCGCGGAATCCCCGCCGGTCGCCAGCACTTCAAACACTCCGCGGCTCAGGCGCAGAATCGAGATATCAAAGGTTCCGCCGCCGAGGTCGTAAACCGCAATCACCCCTTCCTGACCGGAATCGAGGCCGTAGGCAATGGCCGCCGCCGTCGGTTCGTTCAGCAGACGCAACACGTGCAGGCCCGCCAGACGCGCGGCGTCCTTGGTGCCCTGACGCTGTGCATCGTCAAAGTAGGCCGGAACGGTGATCACCACGCCGTCGAGATCGCCGCCGAGCGTCGCCGTGGCGCGTGCCGCCAGCGCTTTGAGGATGTCAGCAGAAACGCGAATCGGGTTCAGCAGACCGGCAGACGTTGCGATCATCGGCAGGCCGTTTTCGCTGGCCTGAAGCTGATACGGCAGATGCGGGTAACGGGTCTGGATATCAGCCAGCGAGCGGCCCATCATGCGCTTAACCGAGCTGATGGTATTGGCCGGATCGCGCGCGGCGTTAGCGCGGGCATCAAACCCGACCGCGTGACCCTGCTGCTGGTAGTGGACCACGGAAGGCAGCAGATGGCGCCCCTGCTCGTCAGCCAGCGTTTCCGCCTGGCCGCTACGCACGGTCGCCACGAGAGAATTGGTGGTGCCCAGATCAATACCGACCGCCAGACGACGCTGGTGCGGTGCGGCGCTTAAGCCTGGCTCACTAATTTGTAATAAGGCCATAATTGCTTCCGAAATTAAAAATCGAGCAGCTTTTCTTCGAGTTGTTCAGCACTGCTTCGCAGTTTATCGAGAAAACGGAGTTTGCGCACAGTGTCTGCCGCCACGTCCCAGGTCTCGTTGTTCAGTTGCTCCACCATCTGCTGATGGCGGGTATCGAACATGCCCTTTACGCGCGTGATAAAGCTTTCCAGACGCGCTTCGTCTTTAGCCTGTTCAATTTCATCCAGCTCTTCGCGAAGCTCCAGCTGTTCCATCAGAAAGGCGGTGTCGCGCACGGTATGCTGTTCGCTCGCCAGATCGAAACCGTGGAGCGAGAGCAGATATTCTGCACGCGCCAGCGGATGACGCAGCGTTTGCCAGGCCTGGTTGATGGTTGCGGAGTGTGATACCGCGGCCAGCTGCTCTGCCTGCGTTCCGCTGGCGAATTTATCCGGATGGTACTGACGCTGTAGATCCTGAAAACGGACCGTCAGCGCCTGGAGATCGATCGGGTATTGAGCGGGTAGTCCGAAGAGAGTGAAGTAATCCATAACAATCTCAGGGGTAGCCTGTTAGAACAAACCCCACGCGTAGCAAAGCCACGGTGGGGTTTCGGATGACGCGCGGTTAAACGTGGAAGCTTTCGCCGCAACCACACTCGTCTTTGACGTTCGGGTTCGTGAATTTGAACCCTTCGTTCAGGCCTTCTTTAACGAAGTCCAGCTGAGTGCCGTTGAGAAATTGCAGGCTTTTGCCATCGACCACCACCTTCACGCCTTTGTCTTCAAACACGGTGTCATCAGACGCCGGTTCGTCAACAAACTCCAGTACGTAAGCCATACCAGAACAGCCGGAGGTACGTACGCCCAGTCGCAGGCCAAAGCCTTTACCACGGTTCGCCAGAAAAGAGCTTACTCGCGCGGCAGCGCTGTCGCTAAGGGTAATCGACATACTCAAACCTCAATTATTTTGCTTCACGTTTGCTTTTGTAATCCGCAATGGCGGCTTTGATCGCGTCTTCTGCCAGAATTGAGCAGTGAATTTTCACCGGCGGCAGTTCGAGTTCTTCAGCAATATCCGTGTTCTTGATTGCCTGTGCTTCGTCCAGAGACTTGCCCTTCACCCATTCGGTGACCAGGGAGCTGGAGGCGATAGCAGAACCGCAGCCGTAGGTCTTGAAGCGCGCGTCTTCAATGATACCTTCATTGTTGACTTTAATCTGCAACTTCATCACGTCGCCACACGCTGGCGCGCCAACCATGCCGCTACCGACAGATTCATCGCTGTTGTCAAAAGAGCCAACGTTGCGCGGGTTCTCGTAATGATCGATAACTTTTTCGCTGTATGCCATGATTGAATTCTCCTTATGTACCGATTAGTGATGTGACCATTCAATGCTGTTCAGATCCACGCCCTGCTTGAACATTTCCCACAGTGGAGAAAGGTCGCGCAGACGGCCGATGGAGTTACGAACCAGCTTGATGGTGTAGTCAATCTCTTCTTCGGTAGTAAAACGACCTAAAGAGAAACGGATAGAGCTGTGTGCCAGCTCGTCAGTCATGCCCAGCGCACGCAGCACGTAGGATGGCTCCAGGCTTGCAGACGTACAGGCAGAACCGGAAGAAACGGCCAGGTCTTTCAGCGCCATGATCAGCGACTCGCCTTCAACATAGTTGAAGCTGACGTTAAGGATGTTTGGCGCGCCCTGCTCGAGATCGCCGTTCAGATACACTTCTTCCATATCCTTCACGCCGTCCCACAGACGGTTACGCAGCGTACGCAGGCGTGCCATCTCGGTTTCCATCTCTTCTTTCGCGATGCGATACGCTTCGCCCATGCCCACGATCTGGTGAACAGGCAGCGTACCGGAACGCATGCCGCGCTCGTGACCGCCGCCGTGCATCTGTGCTTCGATGCGGATACGTGGCTTACGACGAACGTACAGCGCGCCAATACCTTTCGGTCCATAAATTTTGTGACCGGAGAAGGACATCAGGTCCACTTTCAGCTGGCTCAGGTCGATAGGCAGTTTGCCCACGCTCTGGGTCGCATCCACGTGGTAGATGATGCCGCGCGCACGGCACATTTCGCCGATGGTTGCGATGTCCTGAACAACGCCGATTTCGTTGTTAACGTGCATGATGGAAACCAGAATGGTGTCATCGCGCATCGCCGCTTCGAGCTCTTTCAGGTCGATGATCCCGTTGCTCTGCGGCGCCAGGTAAGTCACTTCGAACCCTTCACGCTCCAGCTGACGGCAGGTGTCCAGCACGGCTTTGTGTTCGGTTTTGCTGGTGATGATGTGCTTGCCTTTTTTCTGATAAAAGTTGGCTGCACCTTTGATCGCCAGGTTGTCGGATTCGGTCGCACCGGAGGTGAAAACAATTTCACGCGGGTCGGCGCCAACCAGGTCAGCAATCTGATTACGGGCGATATCTACCGCCTCTTCAGCATGCCAGCCAAAACGGTGTGAACGGGAAGCTGGGTTACCAAAGTTTCCGTCCAGGGTCAGACACTGCATCATTTTCTCGGCAACACGCGGGTCCACCGGCGTGGTTGCGGAGTAATCGAGATAAATCGGTAATTTCATTGCTCTATAAACTCCGTACATCGCTTCAATGCAAGGAATCAGGCAACCGGCTGGATGTACGACCGAGTACGCGGGGTGTGACCACCCCGGCCTGATTCTGAATACTTATCTTTTTAATTACGCGCGCAGTTTAACGTCGATGGCGTCCTGCGAACGGGTGCTGCGCTGTGAATCCTGACTATGCTGACGACCAGAGACATCCAGAACTTCCTGGTTATTAACCAGTTCACCCAGGGTGATGTTATTCAGGAAGCCGGTCAGACGGTCGCTCAGATCGCGCCACAGCGCGTGGGTCAGGCACTTATCGCCGCCCTGACAGCCGCCTTTACCCTGGCAACGGGTCGCGTCAACGGATTCGTCAACCGCGCTAATCACTTCGCCAACCGCAATACTGCCCGCGTCTTTACCCAGCAGATAACCGCCGCCCGGGCCACGAACGCTGGACACCAGTCCATTTTTACGCAGTCTGGAGAACAGCTGTTCCAGGTAAGAGAGGGAGATCCCTTGTCGTTCAGAAATATCAGCCAACGGAACCGGGCCCGCTTCGGAGTTGAGCGCAACGTCCAGCATCGCGGTCACGGCATAACGCCCTTTAGATGTCAGTCTCATGTCTTACTTAACCTCAAACTCGCCCCTGCCCGGGGTTTTTTATTGTAAAATGGGGGTATTGCATAGCAGGGCCAAGTCTGACATTCCTGACTAAATTGGTCAACTATTTACTTGACTGTTTTAGTCAGGTATTTAACCTTCTGTGCCTTCATAATATAGGTGCGGCCTGATGCCCTCACCCCAGCCCTCTCCCACGGGGAGAGGGGGAAATCAACACTACGCTTTATTCTTCTGCTCAATCGACGCCAGAATCCCGCGCAGGATGTTCAGCTCCTGGCTTTCCGGACGCGCGCGGGTGAACATACGGCGCAGCTTGTTCATCACCTGGCCCGGGTGGCCTTCACGGATAAAGCCGGTTGAGAGCAGCGTCTGTTCCAGGTGACCGTAGAAGCGCTCGAGGTCGTCCACCAGCGGGTAGGCCGTCTCTTCTTTAGGTTCGACCGGTTTCTCCTGCGTCGCCAGCCATGCCATGCGCACTTCGTAGGCAATCACCTGCACCGCCATCGCCAGATTCAGCGAGCTGTATTCCGGGTTGGCGGCAATCGCCACGTGATAGTGGCACTTCTGTAATTCCTCGTTGGTCAGGCCAACGCGTTCACGGCCAAACACCAGTGCAACCGGCGCCTGTTCCGCTTCTGAGATGCTTTTCAGGCCGCATTCGCGCGGGTCCAGCATCGGCCAGGGCAGCGTACGGGAGCGCGCGCTGGTTCCCACCACCAGGCTGCAACCGGCCAGGGCTTCATCCAGGGTGTCCACGATCTGCGCATTCCCGATCACGTCGCTGGCGCCAGCCGCCAGAGCAATAGCCTGAGAGTCTGGTTTCACCAGCGGATTCACCAGCCACAGGTTCGTTAAGCCCATGGTTTTCATAGCGCGGGCCACAGAGCCCATGTTGCCGGTGTGCGATGTTTCGACCAGCACGATTCGAATGTTTTGCAGCATAATTTTTAGATGTCTGGATTCAGTGTCTGAAGAATATTCGGGCATATTATCATAAACGAGAGACATAATCCGATCCCGCTGCTATACTCTGCGCCGATTTTCCTGTTCTTTAACATCCAGTGAGAGAGACCGATGCATCCGATGCTGACCATCGCCGTGCGCGCAGCGCGCAAGGCGGGTAATGTAATTGCCAAACACTACGAAACCCCAGACTCCGTAGAAACCAGCCAGAAAGGCAGCAATGATTTCGTGACGAACGTCGATAAAGCCGCAGAAGCGATTATTATCGAAACGATCCGCAAATCTTACCCGCAGCACACCATCATCACCGAAGAAAGCGGTGAACATGAAGGTACCGATCAGGATGTTCAATGGGTTATCGATCCACTGGATGGCACCACCAACTTCGTCAAACGCCTGCCACACTTCTCTGTGTCTATCGCAGTACGCATCAAAGGCCGTACTGAAGTCGCCGTTGTTTACGATCCAATGCGTAACGAACTGTTCACCGCGACCCGCGGTCAGGGCGCGCAGCTGAACGGCTACCGTCTGCGTTGCAGCAATGCACGCGATCTGGACGGCACGATTCTGGCGACCGGCTTCCCGTTCAAGGCGAAGCAGCACGCAACCACTTATATGAATATCCTGGGCAAACTGTTCACCGAATGCGCGGACTTCCGTCGCACCGGCTCTGCTGCACTGGATCTGGCCTACGTGGCGACCGGCCGCGTTGACGGTTACTTCGAGCTGTCTCTGAAGCCGTGGGACTTTGCAGCGGGCGAGCTGATCGCTCGTGAAGCTGGCGCGATTGTTTGCGACTTCACCGGCGGCCATAACTATATGTCTACCGGCAACATCGTTGCTGGTAACCCGCGCGTTGTTAAAGCCATGCTGGCAAACATGCGTGATGAACTGAGCGATGCGCTGAAGCGTTAATTCAGTCTGTTAAGCCCGGTGGCGCTACGTTTACCGGGCTTACAACACGCCTCAGATACGGCTAGAAAGGCCGCAACCCCCTTCCCACCGGCACCGCGCTCATCCACATCGTAACCGCAGCCACCAGCAGAATCACCCCACCCGCCAGCGCCAGCGTTGTCCAGCCAACCTGTCGCCACAATACCGGCGTTTTATTGCCGCTGAGTTTGACCGCCAGCTGACGGAAGCTGTGTACCAGCAACGCTAAAGACGAAATGGTGAGAGACGTTCCTGCCGCCATCGCCAGCGCCGAGAGCATGCCCCAGCCAAATACGCCTGTCACTTTGCTGAACAACAGCACCATGATTGCGCCCGAGCACGGACGCATCCCCATTGAGAGAACAATCATCAGGCGCGCACGCCAGTCGTCACCGTTCTGTAATTGCTCCTGCGTCGGCAGGTGTTGATGCCCGCACCCGCAGTTTTCATGGTGAACGTGATGCGGCGTAAAGGCTTTGAATTTTGGTTTTTGCAGCAACGCGCGCAATTTTTTCACCGCCCGCCAGCAGAGGATCAGCCCCAGCACGCCTACCAGCGCGTAACTCCCCTTCTCCAGCCAGAAGCTGCTCATATGCAGCTGGCGGGCCGGCAGCTGTAGCAGCGAAAGGACGACCACGACCAGCGCAATCGCCACACCGCCCTGAAGTAAAGAGGATGCCAGCGTCAGGCCGATACTCGATTTCAGCTTCGATGGATGCGTGGCAAGCCAGGTCGTGATAACGATTTTGCCGTGCCCCGGTCCCAGGGCATGCAGCACGCCATAGATAAAGCTGAACGCCAAAAGAGCGCCGCCCGCTTTGGTCGGATTTTCCGCCACGGCCTTCAGCAGACCGCTCATCTGCTGATTAACTTCCCGCTGCCAGAGGATGCTTTTCACCATCACCTGCGGCCACGCCTGCCACAGCCAGAGCGCGCCGCCAACCGCTAACAACAAAAAAAGCGCCAGAGGCCAGAGGTGCAGCCAGCGACGCGGCTTACTGACGGGAGAGGAGATCACTGACATTGTAACGTCACCTCCTGCGCAAACTGTTTACCCAATTCCATGTCTTCAGGGGGCGCATCCTCTTTATCAAGAGAAACGGCAAAGTTCAGCATCTCTTCGCTGGGTTTCGGGGTGTGCACGGCAATTTTGCAGCTTTTTTGCAGCGCGTCCGGCAACCGTACGTCGCTGTCATTGTCATAGCGCATGTCGACATAGTAGGTTGGGTCAAACGTGGAAAACGTGTACTTCTGCCCAGCCAGCGGTTGAGGGTGCGCCAGCGGAAGGATAAAGGTCAGCACCGCCTGATGACCGTCGCGGGTCATGCCGTACTCCGTGGGACGGTTAAGAAATTTAACCTTTTGTCCGTTGTGCCAGAACTCGGTGAAGTAGTGCTGACCCAGCACGTTGGCCATCACTTCCGCCGCCAGCTTTTTCCAGATCTCATCGCCGGGCTTTGCGTTTCCGGCATCGTACAGCAGGTCGGCGGAGGTGATTTCATCCATCGTCCAGCGCATCTTCAGGCCACTGAGCTGCGTGCCGTCCGTCACCAGTTCGGTTTTCAGGCTGATAAAACTGTGAGGATGTGCGCCGGCGGCGAAAGTGAAAACCGCCAAAAATAACGCTACCGCGCTTTGTTTAACTATTTGCATCTGTTCCTCACGTCAAAAATTCTGTGATGTTCGCCAGCAATCCTGAGTGAAAGGCCTGCCGGTGCGCTTTTCAGCGCCCATCCTTTAGCTATTCTTATCAAACATTCACACTGGATACCCGACAGATGATGACGACGCTTGAAATTCCATCTGTGCTTTCCAGTTCGCAGCGCCGCTGCCAGGTGCTTTTGATGCTTTACCTGCCCGATGCTGCCGTCACCGCACAGAGCATAATCGCTGCCAACGGCGTGGACGACGTCATGGCACGGCAAGATATAGCCGAGACGCGCGATGAAATCCAGCGCTATCATCGGCTTGATATCGTCACGCACCATGATGGCTGCTACCGAATTGAGGGGTCCGCCCTGAATCAACGTTTGTGCCTGCTGCACTGGCTGCGCAGGGCGCTTCGGCTGTGTCCACATTTTGTTGCCCAACAGTTTACCCCTGCCTTAAAAACCGCGCTTAAACAGCACGGCATTGCCCGCCCGCTTTACGACGATGCGAACCTTCGGGCACTTATCAACTTTTGTGCACGCAAGCTTCAGCGCCAGTTTGAGTCCCGCGACGTACAGTTTTTACAGCTTTATCTGCAATATTGTCTGATTCAGCATCATCTGGGCAATACGCCGGAGTTTTCGCCCGTTCAGCGCAGCTGGACGCAGTCCCGAGGGGAATACTTTACGGCGCAGGAAATTGTCCGCCACTGGAAACGGCGCGTCCCGCAGGGAACGCACAGCGATGAACAGCTGTTCCTGGCGCTGCTGTTTATGATGCTTCGCACACCCGACCCGGTGATGGATAAACACCAGCAGGATCAGCGCCTGCGTCGCGCCATCGTGCGTATGATTGCCCGCTTCCGGGCGCAAACCGGGATGAACTTCAGCGATGAGCAAGGGTTGACCGATCAGCTTTATATCCATCTGGCTCAGGCGCTGGACCGCTCCTTATTTGACATCGGCATCGACAACAGTCTGCCGGAAGAGATCCACCGTTTATACCCTCGACTGCTGCGCACCACTAAAGAGGCGCTGTTTGAGCTGGAAGCCGAATTTGGTCTGCGATTCTCCGCTGAAGAGATGGCTCTGGTGGCGGTGATTTTTGGTGCCTGGCTGATGCAGGAGACCGACCTGCATGAAAAACAGGTGGTCCTGTTAACGGGGGAAGATAAAGCCTGCGAAGCGTTAATTGAGCAGCAGCTTCGCGAGCTGACGCTGCTGCCGCTCAATATTCGTTATCTTAGCCTGGAGGCGTTTAAGAAGGAGGGCGCCCCCCGCGAGGCAGCGCTGGTCATTACGCCTTATCCAACCGCCCTGCCGCTGTTCTCGCCGCCGCTCATTCATGCCGTTGAGGCCCTGAACACGCAGCAGCAGGAACATATTCGCGTTATGCTCGAATCATAGTTACGTGCGAGCAGCGACTTTAGGGCGGATGACGATGGCCGGTAAAGCGACCAGCGCCATCACCCAGAACACACCGTGCCCCAGGTGCTGATAGAGGAAACCGGCAAATACGGTCATCACCGCAATACTGCCGCCCATCGCCACCGCTGAATAGACCGCCTGAAGACGAATAACGTCCCCACCCTCTCGCGCCGCGATGTAGCGCATCGCCGCCAGATGGCACACGGTGAAGGTTCCGCAGTGCAGAATTTGCGCCACAATCAGCCACGGCAGCTCCGTCGTCCAGCCCATGATGCCCCAGCGCGCCACGCCGCACACGGCGGAAAGCAGCAGCAGGTCACGCGCCCCGAAACGACGGAACAGTTTTTGGCTCAGCGCGAAGATAATGACCTCCGCCACCACGCCGAGCGACCACAGGTAGCCTACCGCAGAAGCCGAGTAACCTGCCCCCTGCCAGTAGATGGCGCTGAAGCCGTAATAGGCCGCATGCGCCCCCTGAAGCAGACAGACGCAGGCCAGGAAACGCCAGCTTTGCGCCACCAGCGAGCGCCAGGCGGGCCAGCCGGCGCTCTCCTGATGGCGGCTTTCGCCCTGCGGCATCACTGACGGACGCAGCAACATACCGAGCAGCATCGAGGCGATGCCGAGCGTTAGCAGCGCCAGAATGGCACGATAGTCATAGAGGCTAACCAGTTTCCCGACCAGCGCAGAGCCGATCACGAAGGCAATCGATCCCCACAGGCGCACGCGGCCATAGTCCATGGTGATCTGCTTTTGCCAGGTGTTCGCCAGCGCATCCGTCAGCGGCACCAGCGGGGAGAAGAACAGGTTAAAGCCAACCATTACCACCATCAGCCAGGCAAACTGGTGGCTGACCCAGAAGCAGGCCGCAAAGACCAGCGTCAGCAGGGCCAGAATTCGCACCGCTTTAATCAGTAAGGAGGGATCGCTGACGCGGGGCGCAATCAGCAGGCTACCCAGGAAACGTGCCACCAGCCCCGCGCCCAGCAGGATGCCAATGGTCTCAGGCGTCAGACCAATTCCCTTGAGCCAGACGCTCCAGAAAGGCAGAAAAATACCGTAGCTAAAGAAGTAGGTAAAGTAGCTGAGCGCCAGCCAGCGTGTGGAATGCAAGACCATGAATCCCTCCCGAAATGGAGGCGATAGTCTGGCGTTAATCCCTGACTTTAGCAAGTCGTTAGCGCGCTATAAATTAACGATAAATTAACATCATCACCAGCCGGACAGCGTATGGCGAGAGCGGTAAAACTGTATTACGTTTATAAGACATCGCCTGAAGAGGTCGTTTGCCATGAACAGCTTACGTTATTTCGATTTCGGCTCCTCTCGTTCTTTCCTGCTTTTAATTGCCCGCATTGCTATTGTGGTCCTGTTTATTATTTTCGGTTATCCCAAGCTGACGGGGTTTAGTGGCACCGTTCAGTATATGACGTCGCTCGGCGCCCCCATGCCCATGCTGGCCGCCATTATTGCGGTGGTGATGGAAGTTCCCGCCGCGATTCTGATCGTGCTGGGCTTTTTCACCCGCCCCCTCGCGGTGATCTTTGTCTTCTATACGCTGGGAACGGCGGTGATTGGTCACCACTACTGGGATATGACGGGCGATGCGGTTCTGCCAAATATGATTAACTTCTACAAAAATGTGAGTATCGCTGGCGCCTTTATTTTGCTGGCGATTACCGGGCCGGGGGCCATCTCCCTTGACCGACGTTAGCCCATAAAAAAAGGCCGCATGAGCGGCCTTTTTCAGTTCTGCGACGCAGAGATTTATGCGTACACCGGGAAGCGTGCGCAGATGTCCAGCACTTTACCTTTAACGCGCTCGATAACCGCGTCGTCATTGATGTTGTCCAGAACGTCACACATCCAGCCCGCCAGCTCTTTCACTTCCGCTTCTTTGAAACCGCGGCGAGTGACGGCCGGAGAACCAATACGGATACCGGAGGTCACGAACGGGCTCTTCGGATCGTTTGGCACGCTGTTTTTGTTGACGGTGATGTTGGCGCGGCCGAGGGCTGCGTCAGCTTCTTTACCGGTCAGGTTCTTATCAACCAGGTCCAGCAGGAACAGGTGGTTTTCCGTCCCGCCAGAGACCACTTTGTAGCCACGGTTCAGGAACACTTCCACCATCGCTTTGGCGTTTTTAGCAACCTGCTGCTGGTAAACCTTGAACTCTGGCTCCATCGCTTCTTTCAGCGCCACCGCTTTTGCCGCGATAACGTGCATCAGCGGGCCGCCCTGGGCGCTTGGGAATACAGCGGAGTTCAGTTTTTTGTACAGCTCTTCGTCACCGCCTTTCGCCAGGATCAGGCCACCGCGTGGACCTGCCAGGGTTTTGTGGGTGGTGGTGGTCACAACGTGCGCATGTGGAACCGGGTTCGGGTAAACGCCTGCCGCAATCAGACCGGCAACGTGCGCCATGTCGACGAACAGGTACGCGCCGATGCTGTCCGCGATTTCACGCATTTTGGCCCAGTCAACGATGCCGGAGTAAGCAGAGAAGCCACCGATGATCATCTTCGGCTTGTGCTCTTTGGCCTGCTTCGCCATGTCTTCGTAGTCAATTTTGCCGGACTCATCAATACCGTAAGGGATGATGTTGTACAGTTTGCCGGAGAAGTTAACCGGGGAGCCGTGAGTCAGGTGGCCGCCCTGCGCCAGGTTCATACCCAGAACGGTATCGCCCGGCTGCAACAGCGCGGTGTAAACAGCGAAGTTAGCCTGAGAGCCAGAGTGCGGCTGGACGTTCGCGTAGTCAGCGCCAAAGAGTTCTTTCGCACGGTCAATCGCCAGTTGCTCGACGATATCAACGTATTCGCAACCGCCGTAGTAGCGCTTGCCCGGATAACCTTCAGCATATTTGTTGGTCAGCTGAGAACCCTGCGCCTGCATTACGCGCGGGCTGGTGTAGTTTTCGGAGGCGATCAGTTCGATGTGCTCTTCCTGACGTACTTTTTCCTGCTCCATAGCCTGCCACAGTTCGGCATCATAATCGGCAATGTTCATTTCACGCTTTAACATCCGCATCTCCTGACTCAGCTAACAAGTAAATTTTTGGCCTGAAAAGGCAGTCCTGTTGGACGACGGGCAACAGTATAACTGAATAGTTCTGCGATAACAGGTCTTGACAAACGATTTTACGCAAACGTTTACCTCCACGCCGCGCAAGGGTTTGAGCAATAAAGCTCTCGCCATTTTCAACGGATTTCTTTTCAGCTTTGTGATGCATATTTTTCACGATGCAAAGAACCATTTACATTGCAGGGGTATTTTTATAAGATGCATATAAAATACATCATTAAAGTAACATCAGAAGGAAGCTGCTATGCTCGACGCTCAAACCATCGCTACCGTGAAAGCCACAATCCCCCTGCTGGTTGAAACGGGTCCTAAACTGACCGCCCATTTCTACGATCGCATGTTCGCGCATAACCCGGAGCTCAAAGAGATTTTCAACATGAGCAACCAGCGTAACGGCGATCAGCGCGAAGCGCTGTTTAACGCTATTGCCGCCTATGCCAGCAACATCGAAAACCTGCCGGCTCTGCTGCCTGCGGTGGAAAAAATCGCCCAGAAGCACACCAGCTTCCAGATCAAACCTGAGCAGTACAACATCGTCGGCAGTCACCTGCTGGCAACCCTGGACGAAATGTTCAGCCCGGGCCAGGAAGTGCTGGATGCCTGGGGTAAAGCCTATGGCGTGCTGGCAAACGTATTCATCAACCGTGAAGCGCAGATCTACAGCGAAAACGCCAGCAAGAATGGCGGCTGGGAAGGCACGCGCGCCTTCCGCATCGTTGAGAAAACCCCGCGCAGCGCACTGATCACCAGCTTTGAATTTGAGCCTGTGGACGGTCAGCCGGTTGCCGATTACCAGCCGGGCCAGTATCTGGGCGTCTGGCTGAAGCCTGAAGGCTTCCCGCACCAGGAGATTCGCCAGTACTCCCTGACCCGCAAGCCAGACGGCAAAGGCTATCGCATTGCGGTTAAACGTGAGGAAGGCGGTCAGGTATCCAACTGGCTGCATAACGAAGCCAGCGTGGGCGACGTGGTCCATCTGGCGGCACCGGCGGGCGATTTCTTTATGGCCGTTGAAACGAATACCCCGGTGACGCTGATCTCCGCAGGCGTGGGTCAGACGCCTATGCTGGCGATGCTGGATACGCTGGCGAAAGCAAACCACAGCGCGCAGGTTAACTGGTTCCACGCGGCGGAGAACGGTGATGTTCACGCCTTCGCGGACGAAGTGAAAGCGCTGGGAGCGGGTCTGCCACACTTTACCGCTCATACCTGGTATCGTTTACCCACGGAAGCCGACCGCGCAGCGGCTCGTTTCGACAGCGAAGGTCTGATGAACTTAGGGCAGCATGAAGGGGCGTTCAGCGCACCGGGGATGCAGTTCTACGTTTGTGGGCCGGTAGCGTTTATGCAGTATGCCGCGAAGCAGCTGGTTGAGCTGGGCGTGAATAAAGACAACATTCATTACGAATGTTTCGGCCCGCATAAAGTGCTGTAATGCAAAAAGCCCCTCAACGAGGGGCTTTTTTTTCGCCGGGTGGCGGCTACGCCTTACCCGGCCTACCAAATCTTTTTTAAATCGCCGCGTCGTCTTCTTCGCCGGTACGGATACGGATCACGCGCGCCACGTCAAAGACGAAGATTTTCCCGTCGCCAATTTTGCCGGTCTGCGCCGTGCGGATGATGGTGTCCACACAGGTATCGACGATATCATCGCTCACCACGATCTCGATTTTCACTTTCGGCAGAAAGTCCACCATGTACTCTGCGCCACGGTATAGCTCGGTGTGGCCCTTCTGACGACCAAAACCTTTTACTTCAGTTACGGTCATCCCGGTGATGCCTA
This sequence comes from Enterobacter cloacae complex sp. IR5403, assembly GCF_049238705.1. Classification (NCBI taxonomy): domain Bacteria; kingdom Pseudomonadati; phylum Pseudomonadota; class Gammaproteobacteria; order Enterobacterales; family Enterobacteriaceae; genus Enterobacter; species Enterobacter cloacae complex sp. IR5403. The sequence continues at coordinate 201,500 of NZ_JBMKHP010000007.1, forward strand.
CTTCTGCCAGCGCTTCACGTACATCATCCAGTTTGAAAGGTTTAATAATCGCATCAATCTTTTTCATGGTGGGTCCTTAAACTCTTGCCAGTAAGCAGCCTCGTAATCGGTTGCTCACAGTATCATATTCAGGCGAATTTTGCGGTATTACTCTTTAAAATCGTTCGCTTCCAGCTCGTGGCGTGAGAGCAATTTATAAAACTCGGTACGGTTACGCCCGGCCATGCGCGCCGCATGGGTTACGTTGCCTTTGGTGATTTGCAGCAGCTTGCGCAGATAGTTCAGCTCGAACTGGTTTCGCGCTTCCGCAAAGGTCGGCAAGGCCGTGTTTTCCCCCTCCAGCGCCTGCTCCACCAGCGCATCGCTGATCACCGGCGATGACGTCAGCGCCACGCACTGCTCAATCACGTTCACCAGCTGGCGTACGTTGCCCGGCCAGCTTGCGGTCATCAGGCGTTTCATCGCATCGGTGGAGAACGCGCGCACGAAGGGTTTGTGGCGGTCAGCGGCCTGGCGCAAAAGGTGATTAGCCAGCAGCGGGATATCTTCCGCACGCTCGGCCAGCGCCGGGATTTTCAGGTTGACGACATTCAGTCGATAGTAGAGATCTTCGCGGAACTCGTTGCGCGCCATCACCTTGGGTAAATCGCGATGGGTAGCGGAAATAATACGCACGTTGATATCGATATCGCGGTTGCTGCCAAGCGGACGCACTTTTCGCTCCTGCAACACGCGCAGCAGTTTAACCTGCAACGGCGCGGGCATATCGCCAATTTCATCAAGAAACAGCGTGCCCCCCTCAGCAGCCTGAAACAACCCTTCACGGCTGCTCACCGCGCCGGTAAAAGCGCCGCGGGCATGGCCGAAGAGCTCAGACTCAAGCAGTTGTTCCGGCAGCGCGCCACAGTTGATGGCAATAAAGGCATTTTTACTGCGTGGGCTGGCGTTGTGGATCGCCTGGGCCAGGATCTCTTTCCCGGTCCCGCTCTGGCCGTTGATCAGCACACTCACGTCGGATTGCGCCACCATCCGCGCCTGTTCCAGCAGGCGCAGCATCACAGGGCTACGCGTCACGATGGATTCACGCCAGGCGTCGTCGCCGGATGGCGCCGCGTGCTCAAGGGCGCTGTCGATCGCTTTATAGAGGGCGTCTTTATCCACCGGTTTGGTGAGGAAGCTGAATACTCCCTGCTGCGTCGCGGCCACCGCATCAGGAATAGATCCGTGAGCGGTGAGGATAATCACCGGCATCCCGGGCTGCTGCTTCTGGATCTCCGTGAACAGTTGCAGGCCATCCATTTCATCCATGCGCAAATCGCTGATCACCAGATCGATTTTCTCGCGGCTGAGCACTTTCAGCCCCTCCTGCCCGCTTTCAGCGGTGACCACGCTGTAGCCTTCGCTGACCAGACGCATCCCCAGCAGCTTTAACAGACCGGGATCGTCATCCACCAGTAACAGATGGGCAGGTTTACGGCTTGTCATGGCTTCACATCCTCTTGTTTCGGCGTCTCACTGTCTGGCGTCGTGGCAGAGTTGCCTTTCGACCCATCGGGCAGATAGCTGCCTGCCGGCTTACGCGTCGAGAGCTGTCTTTCGATATCGGTCAGATTTTCAAGCTTGCGGGTGGTGGTATCCAGCTGCTCGCGCAGCGACTCCTGCTGCTGGCGAAGCGCATCAAGCTCGCTGTCGCTCGACTGCTGCAATTTACTGTAACGGAAACGCTCTTCAGACAGCTGTAATTGCAGGGTTTGTCCGTCCCGCCAGAGCTGATAGACCGGGCGCACCTGGGGGGGAATATTGATCACGTATGTATCCAGCCGCGTCACGTTGGCGCGGCGTTCAACAGGCGTGATTCTGGCATCCGCCATCACGATCCCGCGTTTAAACGCGTCCTGCCAGGTATCGTCCACCAGCATCGCCGCCTGGGCACGGGCCTCGGCGGGCGCCAGCCGCTGGGCGCAGTCTATTCCGCGCAGCCAGAACAGCGGATTGGATTCAACATCACGCCCCGACAGGTTCCAGATATCATCGCAACGTGTTGAAAGGAAATCGGCCAGCTGTTTTTGCGGCCATTTATCTTCCTGTTTGTGGCTAATTGCACTTTTCGGCGCATGGGTTACACAGCCGGCCAGCAGTAAGCAGGGCAGGCTCAGGCGCACATTTTTGCTGGAAAACACCGCGCGCAGTGCGCGGTAAAAGACGTGTGACATACTCACCAGGTTGTTATTCATTTCATTGATTTTTCCGGCTCAAGAGGCAGTTCGATACGAAAACAGACATCGGCGCGTTCATCACTCACGATGTTAAGCTCACCCTGCATGCGTCGTATGCAGTCGCGGGCAATACTCAGCCCCAGACCACTTCCTTTTACCGCACCTTTTCGCTGATGACTCCCCTGGAAGAAGGGCTCAAAGATCATCGTTTTTTCATCATCCGGAATCGGGCTTCCCGTATTCGCTACGTCAATAAATACCCGCGAACCGTTGTTATTGCTTCTGATATAAATGGTACCGGATTCAGTACCATAGTGCACCGCATTGGAATAAAGATTATCCAGTACGCTCATTAACAGCATCGGCTCTGCCAGGCAGGAAGGCGCATTGAGATCCACCTGGGTATGCATCATTTTAGCTCTTGCTGGCAGGCTATGGGCGGAGATCACCATGTCCACCAGCGGTTCAATCTCAACGCTTTCGAGCACCACAGCACCATCCGCCAGCTTGCGGTTATAGTCCAGCAGTTGTTCAATAAGTTTTTGTAAATTGCGGCTACTGGCATCCAGAATCGCCACGATCTCTTTTTGCTCAGGGGTTAACGGCCCCGCTACTTCGTCTGCCAGCAGCTCCGTGCCTTCACGCATACTGGCCAGCGGTGTTTTGAGTTCGTGTGAGATATGGCGCAGGAACTGGTGACGCTGCGATTCCAGCCACGCCAGGCGTTCAGAAAGCCAGATGATACGCTGACCGACCGAGCGCAGCTCGCGCGGGCCTTTAAAAACAACCGTATCCCCGAGAGATTTGCCCTCCCCCAGGCGGTTAATCATCCGCTGGATCCCCTTTACGGGGCCGATAATCATGCGGGTAAAGAGCAGTACCAGCCCAAGGCTGACGAGGAACAGCACCAGCGCCTGCCAGCCGAAGAACTGGCCGCGCTCGGCAATCTCCTGCTGGAGTTGCTGGCCACGGGAAAAGATAACCGTACGGGTGGACTGCACCATCTCCGTATTGGCGTTCGCGAAGGCTTCAAGTCGGGCGGCGGCGGCGGCATCAGGACCGCTGTTTTTGCACTGGAGCTGCGCCAGATCGTTCAGATCCTGACGCAGCGCCTGATAGAGTTTGTCATCCGGCAAGACCCCGGCATGGGCATCCAGCATTTCGCTGTAGCGTTTACGCTGATTCTGATAGACCCTCTCCAGCGTGCGGTCGTCCAGCACGCAATACTGGCGATAGCTACGCTCCATCTCCAGCGCGGCGTTGGTCATTGCCTCGCTACGGCGGGCATCAATAAGCGTGGTGCGGTTAGTCAGGGCCGCCTGGGCACTTAACGCATTCAGGCTTTGCCATGCCTGCCACGCCAGAACCAGTAAAGGTAGCAGGATCAGCAGGAAGGCCATCATAACGAGCTGTCGCAGGGAGCGAGGGAAAGCGGGCCAGCGTTTCAACACATTACTCTCATCATCCGGGTTTGAGGAGAGCGTAACTGAGTCTGCCCTTCAGATACAACAAAGCCGGGTAAAAACCCGGCTTTGTCATGGAATAAGGCGGTGCCTAACTCGACGTTTCGCCCTGGCCTGATAAAGCATTGCAATAATCAGTAGTTGGACGGCAGGCACCTTTTTGTGCGTCATTCGAAGTTTATGTAGCACGTCCCGAAGGGGCTGACATAAGAAGGTGAATGAGCCACTGGTTACTATTATGCAATGTGCGTGCCAGATTGCAAAGATTCATATTATCCTTATGATTAATAACCGTTTTATTATTAAAATGCATTGATTATGACGTGAATGATTTCCAGGCTAAGTGTCGCTATTAAGCAACACCTTAACGGGAACCTGTCCTGACATATATAAATCAATGAGTTAAATGTCTCTTATTGGAGACACTCAACCCAGAGAATTGTCGCGATTTTGCGACAGGTACAAAAAAGCCCGGTGGCGCTCGCGCTTACCGGGCCTACAGTCAGTGCGTTGAAACTTAACCCAGTTGTTTACGCGCGTTGCGGAAAATGCGCATCCACGGGCTGTCCTCGCCCCAGTTTTCCGGGTGCCAGGAGTTGCTAACGGTACGGAAGACACGCTCCGGGTGCGGCATCATGATCGTCACCCGACCGCTTTCGCTGGTGACCGCGGTAATGCCATTTGCCGAACCGTTCGGGTTAGCCGGATAGGTTTCGGTGACCTTGCCGAAGTTATCAACAAAGCGCAGCGCCACCAGTCCTTTGCTTTCAAGCTGAGCCAGGTGCGCTGCATCACGCACTTCAACCTGACCTTCACCGTGCGAAACCGCGATTGGCATCTGTGACCCGACCATCCCCTGCAACAGCAGAGACGGGCTTTGGGTCACTTCTACCAGGCTGAAGCGCGCTTCGAAGCGGTCAGACTGGTTACGCACAAAGCGCGGCCAGGCTTCGCTGCCAGGGATCAGCTCGCGCAGGTTAGACATCATCTGGCAGCCGTTACACACGCCCAGCGCCAGCGTCTGCGGACGGTGGAAGAAGGTTTCGAACTCATCGCGCACGCGGCTGTTGAACAGGATAGACTTCGCCCAGCCCTCGCCCGCACCCAGCACGTCGCCGTAGGAGAACCCCCCGCAGGCGACCAGCGCCTGGAAATCATCCAGCCCGGTACGCCCGGTCAGCAGGTCGCTCATGTGGACGTCGATGGCGTCAAAGCCCGCCCGGTGGAAGGCCGCCGCCATCTCAACGTGGGAGTTAACGCCCTGCTCGCGCAGCACGGCCACTTTCGGACGCGCACCGGTCGCAATGTACGGTGCGGCGATGTCTTCGTTGATGTCGAAGGAGAGCTTCACGTTCAGGCCAGGATCGTTGTCGTTCGCCTTCGCGTTGTGTTCCTGATCGGCGCATTCCGGATTGTCACGCAGGCGCTGCATCTGCCAGGTGGTTTCCGCCCACCACATACGCAGCGTGGTGCGGCTTTCGCTGAACACCGCGTGGCCGTCGGCTTCAATCACGAAACGGTCGCCCTGCACCGCTTTACCGAGATAGTGTACGCAGTCTGCCAGACCGTGCTGTGCCAGAATCGCTTCCACCGCGTCGCGATCTGCGGCGCGTACCTGAATGACCGCGCCAAGCTCTTCGTTAAACAGCGCCGCCAGGCGGTCTTCGCCAAGCGTTGCAATGTTTGCTTCAACGCCGCAGTGACCGGTGAAGGCCATCTCTGCCAGCGTCACCAGCAGGCCGCCGTCGGAACGGTCGTGGTAGGCCAGCAGCTTACGCTGCGCCACCAGCGCCTGAATTGCGTCGTAGAAGCCTTTCAGCTGGGCGACGTCGCGCACGTCGGCTGGCTTATCGCCGAGCTGGCGGTAAACCTGTGCCAGCGCGGTGGCACCTAGCGCATTGTGACCTTTACCCAGGTCAATCAGCAGCAGGGCGTTGTCTTCGGTCGCCAGCTGCGGCGTAACGGTGTGACGCACGTCTTCCACGCGGGCAAACGCGGTGATCACCAGCGACAGCGGGGAGGTCATCTCGCGCTGCTCGTTACCTTCCTGCCAGCGAGTTTTCATCGACATGGAGTCTTTGCCCACCGGAATGGTCAGGCCGAGGGCAGGACAGAGCTCCTCACCCACCGCTTTCACCGCTTCGTACAGGCCGGCATCTTCGCCAGGGTGACCGGCAGCGGCCATCCAGTTCGCGGAAAGTTTGATGCGTTTGATATCGCCAATCTGCGTCGCGGCGATGTTGGTCAGCGCTTCACCGACCGCCAGACGGGCAGAGGCAGCGAAGTCCAGCAGCGCCACCGGTGTGCGTTCGCCCAGGGCCATCGCTTCGCCGTAGTAGCTGTCGAGGCTCGCGGTGGTCACGGCGCAGTTAGCGACCGGGATCTGCCACGGGCCGACCATCTGATCGCGCGATACCATACCGGTCACGGTACGGTCGCCGATGGTGACCAGGAAGGTTTTCTCTGCTACCGCCGGGAGGTGCAGTACGCGGTTCACCGCGTCTGCAACGGTAATATCCTGGCGATCCAGCGCTTTGCCCGCCGCTTTACGGGTCTGCACGTCGCGGGTCATCTTCGGCGTTTTGCCGAGCAGCACGTCCAGCGGCAGATCGATCGGCTGGTTGTCAAAATGGGTGTCGCTTAAGGAGAGGTGCTGCTCTTCGGTCGCTTCACCGATGACGGCATACGGCGCACGCTCGCGGCGGCACAGCTCGTCAAACAGCGGCAGCTGATCGGCGGCAACCGCCAGCACGTAGCGCTCCTGAGATTCGTTACACCAGATTTCCAGCGGGCTCATGCCCGGCTCATCGCTCAGGATATCGCGCAGGTTGAAACGGCCACCGCGACCACCGTCGCTCACCAGCTCAGGCATAGCGTTGGACAGGCCGCCCGCGCCCACGTCGTGGATGAACAGAATCGGGTTGGCATCGCCCAGCTGCCAGCAGCGGTCGATCACTTCCTGACAACGGCGCTCCATTTCCGGGTTGTCGCGCTGCACGGACGCGAAGTCGAGATCCGCATCAGACTGGCCGGAAGCCATAGACGAGGCTGCCCCGCCGCCCAGACCGATGTTCATGGCCGGACCGCCAAGCACGATCAACTTCGCGCCGACGACGATCTCGCCTTTCTGCACATGATCGGCGCGAATGTTGCCGATCCCGCCCGCCAGCATGATCGGTTTGTGGTAGCCGCGCAGCTCTTCGCCGTTGTGGCTGTCCACTTTCTCTTCGTAGGTACGGAAGTAACCGTTCAGCGCCGGACGACCAAATTCGTTGTTGAACGCCGCGCCGCCCAGCGGGCCTTCGGTCATGATATCCAGCGCGGTGACAATGCGCTCTGGCTTGCCGAAGTCTTCTTCCCACGGCTGCTCAAAGCCCGGAATACGCAGGTTGGAAACGGAGAAACCGACCAGACCCGCTTTTGGTTTCGCGCCGCGACCGGTCGCACCTTCGTCACGGATTTCACCGCCGGAGCCGGTCGCTGCACCCGGCCACGGGGAGATCGCCGTCGGGTGGTTGTGGGTTTCCACTTTCATCAGGATATGCGCAGGCTCCTGATGGAAGTCATAGCGCCCTGCTTCGCGGTCGGCGAAGAAGCGGCCCACCTCGGAACCTTCCATCACCGCGGCGTTGTCTTTATAGGCAGACAGCACGTGGTCAGGGGTTTGCTCCATGGTGTTTTTGATCATTTTGAACAGCGACTTCGGCTGCTGTTCGCCGTCGATAATCCAGTCGGCGTTGAAAATCTTGTGGCGGCAATGCTCGGAGTTGGCCTGCGCGAACATATACAGTTCGATGTCGTTCGGGTTGCGATTCAGCTTAACGAATGCATCCTGAAGGTAGTCGATTTCATCTTCTGCGAGCGCCAGACCAAGACGCAGGTTTGCGTCGATCAGCGCCTGACGCCCCTGCCCCAGCAGATCCACGCTCTGTACCGGCGCAGGCTGATGGTGGGAGAACAGTTTCTGCGCATCATCCAGAGAGTCAAAAACGCTCTCCATCATGCGGTCGTGCAGCTCTGCGGCAACCACCTGCCACTGCGCGTCGCTCAGGGTTGACGCTTCCACATAGTACGCCACGCCGCGCTCCAGACGGTTAATCTGGTTCAGGCCGCAGTTGCGAGCGATGTCGGTGGCTTTGGAAGACCAGGGGGAGATGGTGCCAGGGCGTGGCGTGGCGAGGATTAATTTACCGGTCGGCGTATGGCTGCTCAGGCTTGGGCCATATTTAAGCAGGCGTTCCAGCTGTACGCGCTCCTCTGCATTCAGGGGGGCATTCAGGTCAGCAAAATGGACATACTCAGCGTAAATATTGCTTACCGGAAGGTCGGCCGCCTGAAAACGTGCCAGCAGTTTGTTAATACGGAAGGCAGACAGTGCAGGCGAACCACGCAGAATTTCCATCATAAGTCTCTCGTCTTCGAAGCGCCGGGGCGCTTACAGTGTGCGCAAGGGGGGAAAACGGGCGTCATTATAGAGAATCCTGAGCGCCGACGAAACCGTTTGCGTCGAAATAAAATCATCCTTTATGTTTAACAATAGATGTGACCTGTCTCTCTAATTGGTTGCCAACTGGCGCTACTTTGCGCAAAATGCCGCTCAATCAATGGCAAACTCTACTCTTAACATGACTACAGCACACTGAGGCAACCGGCGTCGCAGAGAATTAACTAATTGAAAAAATTAAAGATTAATTATCTGCTCATCGGCATTGTTACGTTGCTGCTGGCAGTGGCCCTCTGGCCGTCTATCCCCTGGTTCGGCAAGGCCGAAAACCGTATCGCCGCCATTCAGGAGCGGGGGGAGTTGCGCGTCAGTACCCTCTCCTCCCCGCTTATTTACGACGATATCAACGGTAAAACTATCGGTCTTGATTACGAACTGGCACAGCTGTTTGCGGACTATCTGGGCGTGAAGCTGAAAGTTACCGTGCGGCAGAACATCAACCAGCTGTTTGATGATTTGGACCATGACCGTGCCGATATTCTCGCCGCAGGTCTGGTGTACAACAGCGAACGCAGCAAAAACTATCAGCCGGGCCCGACCTATTACTCCGTGTCGCAGCAGGTGGTTTATCGTGTGGGTAGCCTGCGTCCGCGCTCACTGGCCGACATCACCGACCAGCAATTGACCATTGCGCCAGGCCATGTGGTGATTGACGATCTGCGGGCGTTGAAAGAGAAAAAATACCCTAACCTCAGCTGGACGGTCGATCCTAAACTCGGCACGACCGAATTGCTGGAGCAGGTTAAAGATAAAAAGCTGGCCTATACCATTGCTGATTCGGTGGCGATCAGCCTTTTCCAGCGCGTTCATCCTGAAATCGCCGTGGCGCTGGATGTGACCGACGAACAGCCGGTGACCTGGTTTACCCAGCTGGACGACGATCAAACCGTCTCTGCGGCCATGCTCGATTTCTTTAATTCCATCAATGAAGACGGCACCCTGGCGCGTCTGGAAGAGAAATATCTCGGTCATGGGGACGATTTTGATTACGTTGACACCCGCACCTTCCTGCGCGCGGTGGACAGCGTGCTGCCGGACCTGCAACCGCTGTTTGAGAAGTACGCCCAGGAGATTGACTGGAAGCTGCTGGCGGCGATTTCCTACCAGGAATCGCACTGGGATGCTCAGGCCACCTCCCCCACGGGCGTGCGCGGGTTGATGATGCTGACCAAAAATACCGCCCAGAGCCTCGGCATCAGCGACCGGACCGATGCGGAACAGAGCATCAGCGGCGGCGCGCAGTATTTACAGGATATGATGGCGAAAGTGCCGGAGACGGTCCCGGAAGGGGAGCGGATCTGGTTTGCGCTGGCCGCCTATAACATGGGTTATGCGCACATGCTCGACGCGCGGGCGCTGACGGCGAAAACCAAAGGTAACCCGGACAGCTGGTCAGATGTAAAACAGCGCCTGCCGCTGCTTAGCCAGAAACAGTGGTACCAGAAGCTGACGTACGGCTATGCGCGCGGGCATGAAGCGTATGCCTACGTGGAAAATATTCGTAAGTACCAGATAAGCCTGGTGGGATATCTGCTGGAGAAAGAAAAAGAGGCGGCCGAGGCGCAACAGCTGGCTGAAAGCTATCCGGTGGTCGCACCGGACGAGCTTAATCATCCTGCGGTTTCAATTCTGCCTTTTGTTGCTTTTTCTGCTGCCGACGCATTCGAAAAAAGTCACTTAACAGACCCGAACATTCTGGTGCAAGTACCCCGCCGATAGTTTTCACCTGGTGGTTCATCCCCGGATGCCCAAGTACGTCCATCAGTGAACCAGCAGCGCCCGTCTTTTCATCCCGCGCGCCAAACACCAGCGTACCGATTCGGCTGTGCACCATCGCCCCGGAGCACATTACGCACGGTTCAAGGGTGACATACAGGGTGGTATCAAGCAGACGATAGTTTTGCAGCACCAGTCCGCCCTGACGCAGGGCCATAATTTCAGCATGCGCGGTAGGATCGTGACGGCCAATCGGACGGTTCCACCCTTCCCCAATCACCTGGTTGTTATGAACCAGAACCGCGCCCACGGGCACTTCGCCCTCGTCCCAGGCGCGTTGAGCCAGCGCCAGCGCGTGACGCATCCAGTATTCATGATTGTGTTCAGGGTTGGACAAGGGCTGATACTCCAGTCGAAAAGCGGGCGGCATTATACACAGCCCTTATAGATAAGACTATTCGAGTTGCTGAAGTTCACCGAGGGGAGTAACGCGCCAGCGATGCTGGCAAAAATAGAGCAGCGGGTTGTCCTGCTTGCTGTCGCTGTAGCCGCTGTACAGACGCAGCGGCGTACCGATGCGTTTCTCCAGCTGCACCACTTTTTCATGTCCGAGGCAGCGCATAGTCAGCACCCAGCCGCCGTAGCCGCGCGCGATTTGTGTCGCGATAAGATTCACGCGCGGCAGCCAGGGCGTATCAAAATAGACCTGCTCCACCAGCGTCTGCGGGGAGCCGGTAATCAGCCAGATATCGGCATCGTTGGCGTCGAGATAGCTGGTCAGGCGCGCCTGTACCACGGGAAACGCGGCGACGTGCCCGCGAAACCAGTGCGCAAAATCCTGTTCGAGCTGCTTAAGGCGCGCTTCGCTATGACCAAACGTGCATCCCCAGAGCAGCAGGCTCATCGGCCAGCGCGCTGCACGGCCTTTCACCAGCAGCGCGATACCAATAACGGGTAACAGGGGTAATACCAGCAACGCGTTAAGGGGCTGGCGCCGCAGCAGGTAGCGCATAAAGGTGCCGAACATATCCTGCTGATGCAGCGTTCCATCCAGATCAAAAAAGACAACGCGACGCTCGTGACTGGCCAAACCTTACTCCTCTGGGTCGTTGAATCCTAACAGCCAGGTAAACAGGAACCCGGCGATCACCGCTACCAGATAGCCTAACAGATAGAGCATGACTTTTCCGGTCACGATGGTTAATGCCAGCGGTAAACCGGAGATCCCGAAGGTAATGACGGTCGCCACTTTCCAGTAGCTGATTAACGCCCCGCCCACCGCGCCACCGAGACAGGCGGCCAGGAACGGCTTACCCAGCGGCAAGGTCACGCCGAAAATCAGCGGCTCGCCGATACCGAGTAACCCGACCGGCAGCGCCCCTTTTATGACCTTTTTCAGACGCGCGTTGCGGGTTTTCATCAGCACCGCGATGGCCGCGCCGACCTGCCCAACACCCGCCATCGACAGGATCGGCAGCAGTGCGTTATAGCCGTGCGCCTGTACCAGTTCGACGTGGATCGGCACCAGCCCCTGATGCAGACCGGTCAGGACTAACGGCAGGAAGGTCCCGGACAGCACGGCCCCCACCAGCAGCCCGCCGCGATCGATCGCCAGAGACGCGCCGTGAGCGATGGCTTCAGAGATCACGCCGCCTAACGGTTGCAGTGCCACAATCGCCACGCTCCCGGTAATCAATGTGGTCAGCAGCGGGTTGAGGATCAGTTCAATCGAGCCGGGCAGCACCGCGCGCAGCTTTTTCTCGATCCAGCACATCAGAATGACCACCAGCAGCACGGCAATCACCCCACCGCGGCCAGGCTGAAGCGCCTCGCCAAACAGCGTAATCTGCGCCAGCTGCGGGCTGGAGAGGATACCCGCCATTACGCCGCCCATCGCCAGCGAGCCGCCGAACACTTTGGCCGTGTTCACCCCCACCAGAATGTTCATGATGGCAAATACCGCGCTGCCGAAAATCGCCAGAATACCCAGCAGGTTCGGATACTGGGTAGCGAAATTCCCGACAATATCCGGACGCTTGAGGATATTGATAATCCCGGTGATCAGCCCCGACGCGATAAACGCCGGGATCAGAGGAATAAAGACGTTTGCCAGCTGGCGCAGCGCATCGCTCATGGGGGCTTTGTATTTGGCTTTCGCCTGCGCTTTGGTGCGTTCCGCGTCGTCAAAGGTGGGAGCCGTTTCACCGCCCGTCATCAGGGCGCGCATGGCATCAACCACCTGCGCCGCTTTGCCCGGACCGACAATCAGCTGGTGCTGTTGCCCCTGTTTAACGTACCCGCTCACGCCGGGGAGCTGCTTCAGGCGCGTTAAATCAAGCTTTTCGTCGTTGTGCACCTCGACGCGTACACGCGTCATGCAGTTTTCCAGACGCTGAATATTTTTTTCCCCACCGATCCCAAGCAGGATGTCGCTGGCGAGCGCTGCTGTTTTGTCCATACACGCCTCTTATTGGTGTTCTAATGCCGCCCGTAAAAACCCGTGATGGGCTTCGAGCCTGGCTCTGGCCGCGGCTGCATCCAGCCCGGTTAATATCATCAGAATGGCGGGTTTAACGTCGTAATCGGTCTGTTTGAGTACCGCTTCCGCCTCTTCCCGACCTGCCCCTGTCGCCTCTATCACCATGCGGCAGGCTCTGTCCACCAGCTTGACGTTGGTGGCCTGCATATCCACCATCAGGTTTTGGTAGACCTTACCGAATTTCACCATCGCGCCGGTGGAGATCATATTGAGCACCAGCTTCTGCGCGGTTCCGGATTTCAGGCGCGTGGAGCCGGTAAGCGCTTCCGGCCCGACGACCGGAGAGATGGCAATGGCGGCCACCTGCGCAATCGGCGAGCCCGGGTTACAGGAGATGGCTACCGTGGTACATCCCGTCTGTCTGGCGTATTCCAGCCCACCAATGACGTACGGCGTACGACCAGAAGCCGCCAGCCCGACGACCAGATCCTGCGCGGTCAGGTTCAGCGCCCTGAGATCGTCTTCGCCAAGCTGTTTATTGTCTTCTGCCCCTTCCACCGCTTTCAGCAGCGCGCCGGGGCCACCGGCAATCAGGCCAACGACCAGACCGTGCGGAACGCCAAAGGTCGGCGGACATTCTGAGGCATCCAGCACACCGAGGCGCCCACTGGTACCCGCCCCCATGTAAATAATGCGTCCTCCTGCTTTCAGAGCGTCGGCAGCGGCGTCTACGGCTTTCGCCACCTCGGGCAATGTCTCTTTGACTGCCAGCGCGACGAGGGTATCCTGTTGATTAAAGCGGTTTACCAGCTCCAGCGTGGACAGTGCATCAAGATCCATGGTTTGCGGGTTACGCGTTTCAGAAACAAGAGAGCCTAGATTCATGTTATTTACCTCTGGAATTTTTAATTCATAATAAACGCACTATAATGGAATATAAAATTCATTCAGGCGAGCAAAATTCGTATTTGCGCGGGTAATCACATTTTCGCCAGGAGACCGTATGAACTGTTTAATTCGTATTCGCCAGCGCTACGCAGGGTTTGCCCAGAGTGACAAAAAGCTGGCGGATTATTTACTTTCCCAGCCCGATCGCGCGCGACACCTCAGCTCCCAGCAGCTGGCAGGCGAAGCCGGGGTGAGCCAGTCGAGCGTGGTGAAATTTGCCCAGAAGATAGGCTATAAGGGCTTTCCGGCGCTAAAACTGGCGATCAGTGAAGCACTGGTAAGCAACCCTAATCCGCAGTCAATGCCGGTGCATAACCAGATCCGCGGCGACGATCCGATGCGTCTGGTCGGCGAAAAGCTGATCAAGGAGAACGTGGCGGCAATGCATGCCACGCTGGATGTGAACACGGAAGAGAAGCTGCTGGAAAGCGTAGCCATGCTTCGCGACGCGCGGCGTATTGTGCTGACCGGAATCGGCGCCTCCGGACTGGTTGCGCGTAACTTTGGCTGGAAGCTGACAAAAATCGGCTATAACGCCATCGTTGAACAGGATATGCACGCGCTGCTGGCGACCGTGCAGGCCATGGATCCTGACGATTTACTGCTGGCCATCTCCTATTCCGGCGAGCGCCGTGAAATTAATATGGCTACCGACGAAGCCCTGCGCGTAGGCGGAAAAATTCTGGCGATTACCGGTTTTAGTCCGAATGCGCTCCAGCAGCGGGCCTCCCGCTGTCTGTATACCATTGCCGAGGAACAGGCCACTCGCAGCGCGGCGATTTCGTCGACGAGTGCGCAGATGATGCTGACGGACCTGCTGTTTATGGCGCTGGTTCAGCAGGATCTGGAGCGTGCGCCAGAGCGTATTCGTCACAGCGAAGAGCTGGTAAAAAAACTGGTCTGAACAACGAATGAGCGTATAATGCCCGCCCTGTTTGTGATGTTTCTGAGAATTTCCTGATGGCGCTGTTAATCACCAAAAAATGCATCAACTGCGATATGTGCGAACCCGAATGCCCGAACGAGGCGATTTCGATGGGCGACAGCATTTATGAGATTAACAGCGACCGCTGCACCGAATGCATCGGCCACTATGAGACGCCGACCTGCCAGAAGGTGTGCCCCATTCCCAATACGATCTTAAAAGATCCGGCACACGTCGAGAACGAAGAACAGCTGTGGGATAAGTTTGTCCTGATGCACCATGCGGACAAAATTTAACTTTCGATAATCACCGTCGCACAGGCGTAGTGGCGTTCATCGGCTAGCGTTACGTGCATGTGCGCCACGCCGAGCTTTTCCGCCAGCTTAAGCGCCTCGCCCCATAAACGCAGACGTGGCTTACCCAGCTCATCGTTAAACACTTCAAACTGGTTAAACGCCAGGCCGTTACGAATGCCCGTGCCGAACGCTTTCGCCGCCGCCTCTTTTACCGCGAAACGCTTTGCCAGAAAGCGCACCGGCTGTTGATGCGCCTCCCAGATAGCCCATTCGTTATCGCTCAGCACGCGTCTTGCGAGGCGATCGCCGCTCCGGGCGATCACCGCTTCAATGCGGGCTATTTCAACGATGTCGGTGCCTAAGCCCAGAATAGCCATTACTGACGCGCTTCCAGCATCAGGCGCTTCATCTCGGAAACCGCTTCTTTCAGACCGCTCATCACCGCACGACCAATAATGGCGTGACCGATGTTCAGCTCGTGCATTTCCGGCAGGGCAGCGATGGCTTTTACGTTGTGATAGGTCAGGCCGTGTCCGGCGTTAACCTTCAGTCCCAGGCTCGCGGCGTAGGTTGCCGCTCTGGCGATTCGCTCCAGCTCTTTCGCCTGCGCTGCGTCGTTTTCGGCATCGGCATAGCAGCCGGTGTGAATTTCAATATACGGCGCACCCACGTCGGCAGCGGCTTTAATCTGGGTGAAATCGGCGTCGATAAACAGAGAAACCAGGATACCGGCATCCGCCAGGCGTTTGCAGGCATCGCGCATTTTGTCGAGCTGCCCGGCCACATCCAGACCGCCTTCGGTGGTCACTTCCTGACGCTTTTCCGGCACCAGGCAGCAAAAATGCGGTTTGGTGTCGCAGGCAATGGTCAGCATCTCTTCGGTGACCGCCATCTCCAGGTTCATGCGGGTGTCCAGCGTCTGACGCAGGATACGTACGTCGCGGTCGGTGATGTGGCGACGATCTTCACGCAGGTGAACGGTAATGCCGTCGGCGCCAGCCTGCTCGGCGATAAACGCCGCCTGAACCGGATCGGGATACGCGGTACCGCGTGCATTACGTAACGTGGCGATGTGATCGATGTTGACGCCTAACAGTAATTCAGCCATGACAATCCTCGGTATTTTTGTTCATTTACCTTCTCCCTCTCCCTCCGGGAGAGGGCTGGGGTGAGGGGTAAAACATTAGCTTTTCGGCATAAACTGCCTGAATAATTCGCGGCTCTTTAAAGGTTTGCCCCCAAGATACGGCTTGAGCGCAATTCGGGTAAAGCGTTTTGCCGCACGCAGGGTGTCGGCGTCCGGGAACTCGCGTTCATAAAGCGCCCGGAGCTGGCGCCCGGTAAAGGTGCTGTTATCGACGACGACACTGGCAATAAAGCCCTTTTCCTCACGATAGCGATAGGTCATGGTGTCTTCTACCTCGTCTCCGCTTCCCGCACAGTGTAGAAAATCGACGCCGTAACCAAGGTGCCCGAGCAGCGCCAGTTCGAAACGACGCAGCACAGGCTCAGGGGTGCCGGTTGCGCCAGCAAGTGCCTGAATACAGTGCAGGTAATCAAAGAAAAGTTCAGAGAAGCGGGTCTCATGTTCAAGAACCCGTGAGATGAGTTCGTTAACATACAAACCGCTGTAGAGCGTGATACCAGAAAGAGGAAGCGCCAGGGAGACGGCTTCAGCACTGCGCAGGGTTTTGACTTCCCCTCGCCCGCCAAAGCGGACCAGCAGCGGGGTGAAAGGCTGCAAGGCACCTTTCAGATTAGAACGTCTGGAACGTGCGCCTTTGGCAACAAGGCGCACGCGACCGGACTCTTCCGTGAAGACGTCCAGCATCAGGCTGGTTTCGCTCCAGGGACGACTATGCAGGACAAAGGCGCGCTGCCATCCATCCATATGCTCGTCGTCTTGAGTTACTGATCTTCGCCGTAACCGAGGCTGCGCAGCGCACGCTCATCATCGGCCCAGCCAGATTTCACTTTCACCCACAGTTCCAGGTGAACCGGTGCTTCAAACATGTCCTGCATGTCTTTACGGGCTTCGATTCCGATAGTTTTGATCTTGGCGCCTTTATTGCCGATCACCATCTTCTTCTGCCCTTCTCGCTCAACGAGGATCAGACCGTTGATATCGTAACCGCCGCGCTCGTTGCTCTGGAAACGCTCGATCTCCACCGTCACAGAGTACGGCAGCTCGGCGCCCAGAAAACGCATCAGCTTCTCACGGATGATTTCAGACGCCATAAAACGCTGAGAGCGATCGGTGATGTAGTCTTCCGGGAAGTGATGAGTCGCTTCCGGCAGATGCTTGCGCACGATGCCCGCGATGGTATCAACGTTCAGACCCGTTTCCGCAGACAGCGGGACGATGTCCAGGAAGTTCATCTGGCTGCCCAGCCATTGCAGGTGCGGCAGCAGATCGGCTTTTTCCTGCACGTTGTCCACTTTATTGACCGCGAGGATCACCGGCGTTTTGCCGTCGCGCAGCTTGTTCAGGACCATTTCGTCGTCCGGCGTCCAGCGGGTGCCTTCCACAACGAAAATCACCAGCTCTACGTCGCCAATGGAGCTGCTCGCCGCCTTGTTCATCAGACGGTTGATGGCGCGCTTCTCTTCCATGTGCAGGCCCGGGGTATCGACGTAGATCGCCTGATACGCGCCTTCAGTATGGATACCGACGATGCGGTGACGCGTGGTCTGCGCCTTACGCGAGGTGATGGAAATCTTCTGCCCAAGCAGATTATTCAGCAGGGTGGATTTGCCAACGTTCGGACGTCCGACGATGGCAATAAATCCGCAATAAGTTTTGTCGATGCTCATTCCAGCTCCAGCATTTTTAACGCCTGTTCGGCGGCAGCCTGTTCAGCCTTACGACGGCTTGAACCCGTGCCGACCACCGGTTCACTCAGGCCACTGACCTGGCAATGGATGGTAAATTCCTGATCGTGGGCTTCGCCACGCACCTGCACCACCAGATAGGATGGCAGCGGCAGATGACGACCCTGCAAATATTCTTGCAGACGCGTTTTAGGATCTTTTTGTTTATCGCCCGGGCTGATTTCGTCCAGGCGGGTCTGATACCAGTTCAGGATCAGCTTTTCTACGGTCTGGATATCGCTGTCCAGGAACACGCCACCGATCAATGCCTCGACCGTATCGGCAAGGATGGATTCACGACGGAAACCACCACTTTTCAGCTCACCTGGCCCCAGACGCAGACATTCACCCAGCTCAAACTCGCGTGCGATTTCAGCGAGGGTATTGCCGCGCACCAGCGTGGCGCGCATGCGGCTCATATCACCTTCGTCCACACGCGGAAAACGATGATAAAGCGCATTTGCAATCACGAAACTTAAAATAGAGTCGCCTAAAAACTCGAGACGCTCATTATGTTTGCTGCTGGCACTGCGATGGGTTAATGCCTGTTGCAACAACTCCTGATGATGAAAAGTGTAGCCCAGCTTCCGTTGAAGCCGATTAATTACGATGGGGTTCATGCGATACCAATAAATGAATGCGTCAAAAATGCAGCACACGAAACCGACCTGAGAAAACCAACGCGGTTTCGTGTGCCGTGGCACCCTTGCAGGGCCAACCTTAAACTTCGGGGGAATATTCTATACACAACGACAGGGGATGTCGTTAGTTCAAAGAGATTTATCGCTGAAATAATTCACGTAGCGGCGAATAAAAGCCGCTACGTGTTATTTTTGACGAAAATTAATGAATTCCGCCAATACGATTGAGGCGAACGCCGGTCGGCCACTCGCCTTCCTGCTTCTCAAAACTCATCCAGATAGCTGTTGCTTTACCGACCAGATTCGCTTCCGGCACAAAGCCCCAGTAACGGCTGTCCGCAGAGTTATCGCGGTTGTCACCCATCATGAAGTAGTGTCCCGGCGGCACAATCCAGGTCGCCAGCTGTTGGCCTGGCTGCTGGTAGTACATTGCCAGCTGATCCTGTGCGATGGGCACGGTCAGAATGCGGTGAGTGACATCGCCCAGCGTCTCTTTGCGTTCAACCAGACGAATGCCATTCTCTTTGGTTTCACCTTTTGGCACCTGGAAGAATCCGCTGGTCGCTTCACCGCCGTTACGGCGGGCGAAGGTCTGCACAAAATCAGCTGGCTCAACGTTGGAGTAAGTGACTGGCAGCGCATTTTCACATGCGGTGCCAGAGCTACAGCCTGGCTGAATGGTCACCTCTTTCGCCACCGGATCGTAGGTCACTTTATCGCCCGGCAGACCTACCGCGCGTTTAATATAATCCAGCCGCGGATCTTCCGGATATTTAAACACCACGATGTCGCCACGTTTCGGATGACCCGTTTCGATCAGCGTTTTCTGGTAGATCGGATCTTTGATGCCATAAGCAAACTTCTCAACCAGAATGAAATCACCGATCAGCAGCGTTGGCATCATCGATCCTGACGGGATCTGGAACGGTTCATAGATAAATGAACGCACCACCAGCACAATCGCCAGCACCGGGAATACCGATGCCCCTGTCTCCAGCCAGCCCGGTTTTGGGCCGACTTTTTTCAGGGTTTTCGCGTCCAGCGCATCGCGCGTGGCTGCCTGCGCGGCAGCCTGACGTTCACGGCGTTTTGGGGCGAAGATAAACTTATCCAGGCACCACAACAGACCTGTCACCAGGGTAGCGATGACCAGGATCAGGGCAAACATGTTCGCCATGCCAACTCCTTAAGGTTATTTACCGTTACCGTCTTTACCAACATGAAGGATGGCAAGGAATGCTTCCTGCGGCAGCTCAACGTTACCGACCTGCTTCATACGCTTCTTACCTTCTTTCTGCTTCTGCAACAGCTTTTTCTTACGGCTGACGTCGCCGCCGTAACACTTAGCCAGAACGTTTTTACGCAGCTGTTTCACGGTTGAACGGGCAATGATGTGGTTGCCAATGGCCGCCTGAATCGCAATGTCAAACTGCTGACGCGGGATCAGATCTTTCATCTTCTCAACCAGCTCACGACCACGGTACGGTGCGTTATCGTTGTGGGTGATCAGCGCCAGCGCATCCACACGCTCACCGTTGATCAGCACGTCCACACGAACCATGTTCGAGGCCTGGAAGCGTTTGAAGTTGTAGTCCAGCGACGCATAGCCACGGGAGGTAGACTTCAGACGGTCGAAGAAGTCGAGCACCACTTCCGCCATCGGAATTTCATAGGTCAGCGCCACCTGGTTACCGTGGTAAACCATGTTGGTCTGCACGCCACGCTTCTCAATACACAGGGTGATCACGTTACCGAGGAACTCCTGCGGCAGCAGCATGTGACACTCTGCGATAGGCTCGCGCAGTTCCTGAATATTGTTCAGCGGCGGGAGCTTGGACGGGCTGTCAACGTAGATCACCTCTTTCGACGTGGTTTCTACTTCGTAGACAACCGTCGGGGCGGTGGTGATCAGATCCAGATCGTATTCACGCTCCAGACGTTCCTGAATGATCTCCATGTGCAGCAGACCGAGGAAGCCACAGCGGAAGCCGAAGCCCAGCGCCGTTGAGCTTTCTGGCTCGTAGAACAGGGAGGCATCGTTGAGGCTCAGCTTTCCGAGCGCATCGCGGAAGTTCTCGTAATCGTCGGAGCTGACCGGGAACAGACCCGCATAAACCTGTGGTTTCACCTTTTTGAAGCCTGGCAGCGCTTTATCTGCCGGGTTACGTGCGCCGGTCAGGGTATCGCCTACTGGCGCGCCGAGGATGTCTTTAATTGCACAGACCAGCCAACCCACTTCGCCGCATTTCAGTTCGGTACGGTCAACCTGTTTTGGCGTGAAGATGCCCAGACGGTCAGCGTTGTAGACCTGGCCGGTGCTCATGACCTTGATTTTGTCGCCTTTACGCATGGTGCCATTTTTAATACGCACCAGCGAGACAACGCCGAGGTAGTTATCAAACCAGGAGTCGATGATCAGCGCCTGTAGCGGCGCATCCGGGTCGCCTTCCGGCGGCGGAATATCACGCACCAGACGTTCCAGTACATCCGGAACGCCGACGCCAGTTTTCGCCGAGCAGCGCACTGCATCGGTCGCATCAATACCGACGATGTCTTCAATCTCTTCCGCTACGCGCTCAGGATCGGCGGCTGGCAGGTCGATTTTATTCAGAACCGGCACCACTTCAAGATCCATTTCCATGGCGGTGTAGCAATTTGCCAGCGTCTGGGCCTCTACGCCCTGCCCGGCATCCACCACCAGCAGCGCACCTTCGCAGGCCGCCAGCGAGCGTGACACTTCATAAGAGAAGTCAACGTGCCCTGGGGTGTCGATAAAGTTCAGCTGATAGGTTTCACCATCGGAAGCTTTATAGTCGAGCGTCACGCTCTGCGCTTTGATGGTAATACCGCGTTCGCGTTCCAGGTCCATGGAGTCCAGAACCTGGGCTGCCATTTCACGATCAGACAGGCCACCGCAAATCTGGATAATACGGTCAGACAGCGTCGACTTACCGTGGTCAATGTGAGCAATGATCGAAAAGTTACGTATGTTCTTCATATAGTTAAATAATTATGCCTTACGAATTCCTGGAGGCCGCTGTTCTTAGCCTGACGTTTTTCAGTGCGAAAACGCAGCATTCTACACTACATCCTCGTCAGCTGGAAATGCACTTAGAGCCAGGTATAGCGCGAAGAGACGGCGTTTTCTTTATTGCGATGTAAATAATAATAAAGCCCGGCAGATCACCGGGCCTCAGAAGAGAGCATCTCAACACGAAGTTGGTCGGGTGCCAGTGCAACGTTGAGGATGACGGGTTGCCACGCTTCCCGGGCGGCAAGCCTTGGGGAAACGCCTTTAGCAAGCCAGAACCCGCCCACGCCGCCCAACGCGGCCCCGCACATGGCGGCCAAATCTGTGCCGAACAGCATCTGGAAAACCCCGCCCATCACGAACAGACCTGCCAGCGGAGAAAGGTAAACCAGCATGGCGGAAGTGAGCAGGCTACCTTCAGCGATGCCCAGCTCCACTTTTTGCCCTGCCACCAGCGGCTGATCGCTTGGCACAGCAATAGTGTGCGACGTTTGCGGCCCCAGCTTATTCAACACGCGGCTGCCGCAACCGGCTCGCGAAGCGCAGCTGCTGCATGATGCTTTAACGTCACAGCTGACAAGCGCTACGCCATCCTGCCAGGATACGACCGTGGCCCACTCTTTAATCATTGCGCAGCCCTGAATTTAATGCTGTCTGAAATACGTTTTGCCGTTGGCGGCGGTAATTCACCGACGATGGTAATTTCCGCATTATCGCGCACCGTCGTGCTAACCGTCCGGCGACCGGTACGGAGCATCTGTTCGGAACTGTTCGCCGTAGCGCGATTAATATTCACCGAGAAGCTAAACAGCCCATCGGAATAGAGTCGCGACTCAACCGGCGTTTCGATGGTCGGCAGCTGGCGACGGCTGCTGGAAACTTCGCTGAACCCTTGCGGGATCCAGGATGGTACCCAGTTAAAATTGACAGAGTCGCCGGCAGGCACGGAAAGCAAAGGCGGCAGGCTGGCTTTGGCCAGATTCTGCATGCTGTTGCCTACCTGACTGTTCACATCGAAGGAGATCACGCGGAACTGCTCCAGCGTTTCACCGTCGCGATCGAGCAGATCAACGCGCATCGGCAGCTTCGTCTCTGCGTCAATCCAGACGATATAGCTGTAACGTGTCCCATCCCGCGCGACAACGCGTATCACTTCGCACAGCCTGTCGGCAATACGCGTTCGCCCCACCGAGATAAAATCATAGTAGGGGGCGAGACGTTTAAAATCGGTGTAAATGAGCGACGGCAGGGAATCAACGATGTAGTCACCATTGAGCGTAAACGGCTCAAGGCCTGGCTCGAAATAGCTGATTTCGTTCCCACGCTGGACCACTTCCCGACGCGGGCCATCCATCTGTAAAAGCTGGGCGAGCGGCTGATTATCAAGGCGGGCGTGGCGATAGCGTAACGATTCGACACCCTGCTTATTGATGCTGATAAATGCCAACTCGTAATTGAGTGACTGGCTGGCCAGATTCATTTGCTGCAACAACGCCCCGGATGAAACATCAGCCGAGGCGTTAGCAGAGAAGAACAGGCTACCCGCCATCAAGGACATGGCGAACCAAAGTTGCTTCATTACTGCGATTGCGTTCCTAAAGTTTGGTTTCCTGGCACCTGCACAGCAGCCTGCTGGGTTTGGGCCTGCTCAAACTGAAGCTGCTCGGAGTGCAGACGACGCTGCAACTCGTAATCCTGCAACATCGCATTAATGCGACGACGCTGCTCCTGTACCTGCTGTTGCTGTCCGCCGCTTGCGGAGGCATCTGCCGGTACGCCCAGGCTAACCGGGCTGGCTTTACCCATCATCGGCAGCGTATTGAACACTGGCGCTTCAGGCTGCTGATTGGCTTCAGACTGAGTGTTATAGTGCTGGACCCCAACGATAACTGCAAGCGATACGCACGCTGCGACCCCCATCTGGGTGAGCTGGCTGGCCCATGGACGCACCTTGTGCCAGAACGGCATTTTCTGCCACTGGTGAGGTGCAGGCTGCGCTTCAGGAATCAGCGGCGTGGTCTGATGAACAGGTTCGTTCTCAATGGCCGCCATAACGCGTGCTGAGATATCGAAATGGAGAACTTCACTGGTATCACCGCGCAGCGTGTCGCGGATAAGATGATAGCTCTCCCAGGTCTGTTGCATTTCGGGAGAATGAGACAACTCATCGAGCAGCTCATTATCCAGCGTTTCACCATCCATTAAAGCGGAAAGTTTTTCTTTCTGCATGCCTAATACCTTTTCCAGTATCCCGCTATCGTCAACGCCTGATAAGCGGTTGAACTTTATTATCAATGGCTTCTCGCGCACGGAAAATTCGTGAACGAACCGTGCCGACCGGACAATCCATGATGGCGGCTATCTCTTCATAGCTTAGGCCATCCAGCTCCCGTAACGTAATTGCCATGCGTAAATCTTCCGGGAGCGACTCGATCGTGCGAAAAACGATTTGTCTCAGTTCTTCTGACAACATTAAGTTCTCAGGGTTCGAAATTTCTTTCAGCGCGCCGCCACTTTCGAAGTTTTCTGCGTCGATAGCGTCAACATCACTTGAAGGCGGACGACGGCCCTGAGCAACCAAATAATTCTTAGCCGTATTGACTGCAATACGATACAGCCAGGTATAAAAAGCACTATCCCCCCGGAATGAATCCAGCGCACGATAGGCCTTAATAAAAGACTCTTGCACCACATCAGGAACATCGCCTGACGGTACATAGCGGGAAACCAGACTCGCTACCTTATGCTGGTAGCGCACCACCAGTAGGTTAAAAGCTTTCTGATCTCCCTTCTGGACCCGTTCAACCAGGACCTGGTCCGTTAACTGCTCGCTCATCCGAGGTAATGTCTCCCCAAACCAAATTCCACGCGTTATCGAAACGCCACTCTAACAACATTGCACTTTGAGCAAGCACCGAATTAGAGTGTCTGTTCTTCAATAAGTTCCGTAACGCCTTTGTTTTTGTTCATCGCGCCGCAGACCGTTCATTTTCTCTCATTATAAGTCTGTTCACGATACGCACCCGCTTTCTGACAAGAATCATCAACTTTATCGTCAGAAGAGTAACGCAACACAGGCTTTATTTCACCACAAAAACTGAAGCTAACGATCTGCTTCGCAAAATATTTCCGGCCATTTAGCGCAGATTTAACTTCCGGCCTTTCGTTTAGTCATTGCAACACACATCAAAAAAAACGTGCGATATCTCGCATCGCAATGCTATTCTCCCCACACCATGTTTAGTAAATTAAACAAACATCATGAACACGACGCCTGAACTTCATTGTGATGTACTGATCATCGGCAGCGGTGCTGCCGGCCTCTCCCTCGCACTGCGCCTGGCGGAACATCAGAACGTAATCGTGCTGAGTAAAGGGCCGATAAGCGAAGGTTCCACCTTCTATGCACAAGGCGGTATTGCCGCGGTGTTTGATGAAACGGACAGCATTGCCTCGCACGTAGAAGACACCCTGATTGCCGGCGCCGGGATCGTGGATGAGCATGCCGCAGAGTTTGTCGCCAGCAATGCCCGCCACTGCGTGCAATGGCTTATCGATCAGGGCGTGCTGTTTGATACGCAGGTTCAGCCTAATGGTGAAGAGAGCTATCACCTGACCCGTGAAGGCGGGCACAGCCACCGCCGTATTCTGCACGCTGCTGATGCAACCGGAAAAGCGGTTGAAACCACGCTGGTCAGCAAAGCCCTCAGCCATCCCAATATTCGGGTGCTGGAGCGCAGCAACGCCGTCGACCTGATTATTTCCGATAAAATTGGCCTGCCCGGCACGCGCCGTGTTGTCGGCGCATGGGTGTGGAATCGGAATAAAGAGAAGGTGGAAACCTGCCAGGCAAAAGCCGTTGTGCTGGCGACCGGCGGCGCCTCCAAGGTTTACCAGTACACGACTAACCCGGATATCGCCTCCGGAGACGGTATCGCCATGGCCTGGCGCGCAGGCTGCCGCGTGGCGAATCTGGAGTTTAACCAGTTCCATCCTACCGCCCTGTTCCACCCGCAGGCGCGTAACTTCCTGTTAACTGAAGCGTTGCGCGGCGAAGGCGCGTATCTGAAGCGTCCGGACGGTTCCAGGTTTATGCCGGACTTCGACCCCCGAGGTGAACTTGCCCCGCGGGATATCGTGGCCCGCGCCATTGACCACGAGATGAAGCGGCTTGGCGTGGACTGTATGTATCTGGACATTAGCCATAAACCGGAAAACTTTATTCGCCAGCACTTCCCGATGATTTATGAAAAGCTGCTGAGTCTGGGTATTGATTTAACCCGCGATCCGGTGCCGATTGTACCTGCCGCACACTATACCTGTGGCGGGGTGATGGTTGACGATCATGGTCGTACCGATGTGGATGGTTTGTATGCGATCGGCGAGGTCAGCTACACCGGCCTGCATGGTGCGAATCGCTTGGCCTCAAACTCGCTGCTGGAGTGTCTGGTGTATGGGTGGTCGGCGGCGGAAGATATTACCAAACGCATGCCCTATGCACGTCCGACAACACACCTGCCGGCATGGGATGAAAGTCGGGTGGAAAACCCGGACGAACTGGTGGTTATCCAGCATAACTGGCACGAGCTACGGCTTTTCATGTGGGATTATGTCGGGATTGTACGCACAACGAAGCGTCTGGAACGCGCGTTACGCCGCATCATGATGTTACAGCAGGAAATTGATGAATATTACGCCAACTTCCGCGTTTCCAATAATCTGCTGGAGCTGCGCAACCTTGTGCAGGTTGCCGAGCTGATTGTGCGCTGTGCGATGATGCGCAAAGAGAGCCGTGGCCTGCATTATACGCTGGACTATCCCGAACCGCTTGAAACGTCCGGCCCGTCGGTGTTAACGCCGCAGGTTCACATAAACAGATAAAAGGCCTGGGTCAGGGCAGTGTAATCTTCGGAATAACGCTGGTCTGGCCCACGAATGACCATCCTGTCGATAAAGCACTCCCCCTCTTTCGGCGAGAGCGCCAGCAACACGCGGTGCGGTAAGCGTCCCTCCGTATCCGAAATATCGGTACGAAGGCGCAGATTCCAGCCGATCTCCCGTGCGATCTCAATGAAGGTGTTACCCGTGCTTTCAGGCAAGACCACGCAGAAAAAACCCTCTTCCGAGATGAGTTCCGCCGCACTGGTCAGTAGCGCCTTGTGATCGAGCGAGCCGGTGTAACGTGCCTGCTCGCGTTCCGGCGTTCCACATTCCACGCCTGGCGTGAAATACGGCGGATTGCTGACAATCAAATCGTAACGCGCGGTCTGCTCCGGCGCCCAGGTCAGGACATCGGCGCATTCTACCCTGATGCGTTCTGCCCACGGGGAGTCGGCAGCGTTTTCACTTGCCTGCCGGGCCGCCTGAGGATCAAGCTCAACGGCGTCGATCGTGACGTGTTCTTCCGTTCGCTGCGCCAGCATCAGCGCCAGAAGTCCGCTGCCCGTACCAATATCCAGAATGCGTTTTACACCTGCGACAGGCGCCCATGCACCCAGTAAAATACCGTCTGTACCGACTTTCATCGCACAACGATCGTGCGCCACAAAAAACTGTTTAAACGTAAAACCATCGCGGCGCAACTGCGCTTTGAGTTGAGACATGTCAGGGCAACCTTCTGAGTGAAACTGGAGTAGCATAGGGGAAAGCGAAGTGGTCGAAAAGCGATATCCATACAAACAGATGAAGATTACAGCCGTAACGTCTATAATCAGCGCCCCACACAGAGGTAGAACATGACTGTAACGACTTTTTCCGAACTTGAACTCGATGAAAGCCTGCTCAATGCCCTTGAGAGCAAAGGCTTTACACGCCCGACCGCCATTCAGGCCGCGGCCATTCCGCCTGCGCTTGAGGGCCGCGATGTGCTCGGTTCTGCGCCAACCGGCACGGGGAAGACAGCAGCCTACTTGCTGCCTGTGTTGCAGCATTTGCTCGACTTTCCGCGTAAAAAATCAGGCCCGCCGCGCATTTTGATCCTGACCCCGACCCGTGAACTGGCGATGCAGGTTGCCGAACATGCGCGTGAGCTGGCGGCGAACACCCATCTGGATATCGCGACCATCACCGGCGGCGTAGCGTATATGAACCACGCCGAAGTGTTCAGCGAAAACCAGGATATCGTTGTCGCGACGACGGGCCGTCTGCTGCAATACATAAAGGAAGAGAACTTCGACTGCCGCGCGGTAGAAACGCTGATTCTCGATGAAGCTGACCGTATGCTGGACATGGGCTTTGCCCAGGATATCGAACACATCGCGGGTGAAACGCGCTGGCGTAACCAGACAATGCTGTTCTCGGCAACCCTTGAAGGGGATGCTATTAAAGATTTCGCCGAACGTCTGCTGGAAGATCCGGTGGAAGTGTCCGCTACGCCATCGACGCGTGAGCGTAAGAAGATCCACCAGTGGTACTACCGCGCAGATAACCTTGAGCATAAGGTTGAGTTGCTGAAACACCTGCTGAAGCAGGAAGAGGCAACCCGTACCATCGTCTTCGTCCGCAAACGTGAGCGCGTGCATGAGCTGGCAGAAATGCTGCGCAATGCCGGTATCAACAACTGCTATCTCGAAGGTGAAATGGCGCAGGTTAAGCGTACCGAAGGGATCAAGCGCCTGACCGATGGCCGCGTGAATGTGCTGGTTGCCACCGACGTTGCCGCGCGCGGGATCGACATCCCGGACGTGAGCCACGTGATCAACTTTGATATGCCGCGCAGCGGTGATACTTACCTGCACCGTATTGGTCGTACCGGCCGTGCGGGCCGCAAAGGAATTGCTATCTCTCTGGTAGAAGCGCACGACCATCTGCTGCTACAGAAAATTGGCCGCTACGTTGAGGAGCCGCTGAAAGCTCGCGTGATTGACGGACTTCGTCCGACCACACGTGCGCCGAGTGAAAAAATGACGGGTAAACCGTCCAAGAAAGCGCTCGCGAAACGTGCTGAGAGAAAAGAGAAAGAAAAAGAGAAGCCGCGCGTTAAACAGCGCCACCGCGATACCAAAAATATTGGTAAGCGCCGTAAGCCAAGCTCTGCTGCGTCAGAGACAAAAACGGAAGAGTAAAAAAAAGCCGGGACATTCCCGGCTTTTTTATTCCACCCCCGAAGCTGAAACCTTACAGGCTTTCAGTAAAGGTACGCGCGATAACATCGCGCTGCTGTTCCGGAGTCAGCGAGTTGAAACGCACCGCATAGCCAGACACACGGATGGTCAGCTGCGGGTATTTTTCCGGGTGCTCAACGGCATCCATCAGCGTTTCGCGACGCAGGACGTTAACGTTCAGGTGCTGACCACCTTCCACGCGAACTTCTGGCTGCACTTGCATTGGGATTTCACGGTATTCAATTTCGCCCAGTTTGCTCACCGGAACAATTTCGTCTTCCGCAAAACCTGCTTTCGCTACTACACAGCGCGCTTCGTTTTTCTCGCTGTCCAGCAGCCAGAAAGAGTTCAGCAGATCGTCATTTGCAGCTTTAGTAATCTGGATACCTGTAATCATGTGTTGCCTCCCTTAGGCTACATTAACTGATGCTGGCCTTTTGCGGCCAATTGGTAAAACCATTGTTTGTTGTGTGTATATATAACATTCAGACCCGGGTGATTTATTGATTTAAATCAACAAAACCACCAACCACACAAAGAGTGTGGTCTGTATTTTTTGTTTTAGATCAATTTTAAAGGTTTACCAATTCGACTTATCCTGCCTGGTTTTCAACATAAATTGAGTCACTTAGCCTGGTTTTCCGCGGGTAATTTTGCTCATTGGTGTTTAACAGGTAAGCTAGACACAGAATGAGATTCGCAGGAGAGCGAGATGACAACACCTTTAACCTGGCATGACGTGCTGGCAGAAGAGAAGCAGCAGCCCTATTTTATTAACACCCTCAGTACCGTTGCGGCTGAACGGCAGGCCGGCCAGACAATTTATCCGCCGCAGAAAGATGTGTTTAACGCCTTCCGCTACACCGAACTGAGTGATGTAAAGGTGGTTATCCTGGGGCAGGATCCGTACCACGGCCCCGGGCAGGCTCATGGACTGGCATTTTCCGTGCGTCCGGGCGTGGCCATCCCCCCTTCTCTGCTGAATATGTATAAAGAGCTGGAAGGAACGATTCCTGGTTTCACCCGCCCTAATCACGGTTATCTGGAAAGCTGGGCGCGCCAGGGCGTGCTGTTGCTGAATACCGTATTAACTGTCCGGGCGGGTCAGGCACACTCCCACGCCAGTCTGGGATGGGAAACCTTTACCGATAAGGTTATCAGCCTGATCAATGAGCATTGTGAAGGCGTCGTGTTTTTACTCTGGGGTTCGCATGCCCAAAAGAAAGGGGCGATTATCGATCGTCAGCGTCACCACGTGCTGAAGGCACCGCACCCGTCGCCGCTGTCTGCGCATCGCGGTTTCTTTGGCAGTAATCATTTTGTTCTGACGAATGAGTGGCTGGAAAAGCGTGGCGAAAAGCCGATTGACTGGATGCCTGTGTTACCGGCAGAGAGTGAGTAGGGTTTGAATGTGCCGGGTCAGGCCCGGCACATAAAAGGCTTATGCCTTGTTCTGACGCCACCATTCCGCCAGCAGCACGCCGGTCGCAACGGATACGTTCAGGCTTTCAACGTTGCCAGTGCCGTCGATAGAGACGCTCAGGTCAGCGCTGGAGAGTGCCGCATCAGACAGACCGTCACGCTCCTGACCTAACACCAGCACCATTTTGCGCGGCAGCGTCGCTTTAAACAGCGGCGTAGCGGCACGGCTTGAGGTGGTGACAATGGTGTAGCCCGCTTTACGGAATTGCTCCAGGGCTTCCAGCACGCTGTCGCCGGTGATCGGCTGAACGTGCTCTGCGCCGCCTTCCGCGGTACGAATCGCCGCACCGGATTCCAGCAGCGCGGCATCCTGCAACAGAACGCCTTTCACGCCAAAGTGCGCGCAGCTACGCATCATAGCGCCCAGGTTATGCGGGTTACCCACATCTTCCAGCGCCAGCACGCAGTCATCGGCATCCGCCTGGCTAACCCACTGCTGCACGGTAGTGCCGTTACGTTTTTTGATCAGGAAGCAGACGCCGCCGTGGTGTTCTGTACCGGACGCTTTTGTCAGCTCGGCATCGTCAACAACATGGTAGGCTTTGCGGTTCGCCGCCATCCAGCGCAGCGCTTCTTTAAAGCGCGGGGTCACGCTCTGGATAAACCATGCACGAACGATACACTCCGGGCGGCTCTGGAACAGGGCCTGACAGGCGTTCTCACCGTAAACACGGGTCTCTTCCGCACGCTGACGACGCAGCACTTCCGGATCGATAAAGCTTTTTCCGCTGATACCGCCGTGATCGGCCTTTTCAGTTACCTCTTCACCCGGCGCGCGAGAAACGGTACGCCATGGCGATCCACCGTCGCGGACAACATCATCGCGTTTGCGATCGTCACGCTTACGGTCATCACGTTTGCGGTCATCGCCGCGGTTATTTCTGTCATCGCGGGCGGGGCGACGGCCACCGTCTGCACGAGAAGACGCCGGACGCCCGCCACCTTTTCCGGTACGCGGATTTTGGGTGCGTTTATCAGAGTCATCATCACTGCGGACATACATCACTTTGACCTTGCCGCTTTTGTTTTTCATTTCGTCGTTCATGCTTTTCTCCACCAGCGCTGCGCGAAGCGCGCAGATTACCCGATGTGCAAGCTCATAGCCATAATTTCGTACAAAAGCCTGTGACTATTGTTCCCATTGAATAAAACGCGTTGTCGTTTCATACAGGCTCACTGATAATATGTAACATATCAGAAACATTATCGGCGTTCTGCCGTTGTTCCACGGCTCTATCAGAGGTTAGTTATGAATACCGTATGTGCCAACTGTCAGGCTTTAAACCGCATTCCGGACGATCGGATGGATGACGGTGCGAAATGCGGGCGTTGTGGCCACGAATTATTTGATGGCGATGTCATTAACGCGACGGGTGCTACGCTGGACAAACTCCTCAAGGACGATCTGCCTGTTGTGGTC
Organism: Enterobacter cloacae complex sp. IR5403; assembly: GCF_049238705.1. NCBI lineage: Bacteria > Pseudomonadati > Pseudomonadota > Gammaproteobacteria > Enterobacterales > Enterobacteriaceae > Enterobacter > Enterobacter cloacae complex sp. IR5403. The sequence goes on from NZ_JBMKHP010000007.1 coordinate 232,595, forward strand.
GATTTTTGGGCACCGTGGTGCGGCCCCTGCCGTAACTTTGCGCCCATCTTCGAAGACGTGGCTGAAGAGCGCAGCGGGAAAATGCGTTTTGTCAAAGTGAATACCGAAGCGGAACGTGAACTCAGCGCCCGTTTTCGCATTCGCAGCATTCCAACCATTATGATTTTCAAAAACGGTGAAGTGATCGACATGCTCAATGGTGCAGTACCGAAGGCGCCTTTCGACAGCTGGTTAAACGAATCCCTGTAACATTCGCGGGGCATAGCTTGTGCCCCGTTCTCTCCTCTGCGAAAATGGGGTTTTTCCTGCCTTTTCGCCCATGACTGATAACGCTGTACTTCAATTACGCGCCGAGCGCCTTGCGCGCGCCACCCGCCCTTTTCTGGCCCGAGGCAATCGTATTCGCCGCTGCCAGCGCTGCCTTTTACCGCTAAAAGTGTGTCTGTGCGAAACGCTTGCACCGAGCGAGGCGAAAAGCCGCTTTTGTCTGGTCATGTTCGATACCGAACCGATGAAGCCCAGCAACACGGGGCGTTTGATCGCCGATATTCTGCCCAACACCGCAGCGTTTCAGTGGTCGCGCACTGAGCCACCTCAGGCTCTGCTCGACCTGGTGGCAAGCCCGGACTATCAGCCCATGGTCGTTTTCCCGGCATCATATGCAGGCGAACAACGTCAGGTGCTTACGGCGCCACCATCTGGTAAGCCGCCGCTGTTTATTATGCTCGACGGCACCTGGACCGAAGCGAGAAAGATGTTTCGCAAAAGCCCTTATCTTGATGCGCTGCCGGTGATTTCCGTCGATCTGTCGCGCGTTTCGGCCTATCGCTTACGTGAAGCGCATGCCGACGGTCAATATTGCACCGCTGAAGTCGCTATTGCGCTACTGGATCTGGCGGGTGATACCCAGGCGGCTGGCGCGCTGGGCTCCCACTTCTCCTGCTTCCGCGAACGTTATCTTGCGGGAAAAACCGTTCATAAGGGTAGCGTCACAGCATCTGAGGCAGAAAGCGTTTAAAATCATCAGGTCGCTTGCATTCACAGGAGGCCTGTATGAGCCAGAGAGGGTTAGAAGCGCTACTCCGTCCGAAATCCATTGCTGTTATTGGCGCCTCGATGAAACCGGACCGCGCAGGGTATCTGATGATGCGTAACCTGCTGGCTGGCGGGTTTAACGGCCCGGTCATGCCCGTTACGCCCGCTTATAAGGCGGTACAGGGGGTGCTGGCGTGGCCGGATGTGCACAGTCTGCCTTTCGTTCCCGACCTCGCCGTGCTCTGTACGCATGCGAAACGAAACCTCGAACTGCTTGAGTCGCTCGGTAAGAAAGGCTGTAAAACCTGCATTATTCTTTCCTCGCCTCCTGAACAGCAGCCCGAACTGCTGGCCTGCGCCAGCCGCTACCAGATGCGCATTCTTGGTCCAAACAGCCTCGGCCTGCTTGCGCCCTGGCAAGGACTGAATGCCAGTTTTTCCCCGGTTCCGATCCGTAAAGGCAAACTGGCCTTTATTTCGCAGTCAGCTGCGGTATCCAATACTATCCTCGACTGGGCGCAGCAGCGTGAGATGGGTTTTTCCTATTTCATCGCTTTGGGCGACAGCCTGGACATTGACGTCGATGAGCTGCTGGATTTCCTGGCGCGTGACAGCAAAACCAGCGCTATCCTGCTCTACCTTGAACACCTGAGCGACGCCCGTCGTTTTGTGTCGGCGTCGCGTAGCGCATCGCGTAATAAACCGATACTGGTCATCAAAAGCGGGCGCAGCCCCGCGGCTCAGCGCCTGCTACATTCCCGTTCCGGGATGGATCCCGCATGGGATGCAGCGATCCAGCGCGCCGGTCTGCTGCGGGTACAGGATACGCACGAACTTTTTTCCGCCGTCGAAACGTTAAGCCACATGCGCCCCCTGCGCGGTGAAAAGCTGATGATTGTCAGCAACGGTGCCGCTCCCGCCGCCCTGGCGCTGGACGAGCTCTGGCTACGCAACGGAAAGCTGGCCACGCTGGGTGAAGAGACGCTCCAGCGCCTGCGGGACGCGTTACCGGGAAGCGTTGTTCCCGATAATCCCCTCGATTTGCGCGATGATGCCAGCAGCGATCGTTACATTAAGGCGATCACGATTTTGCTGGATAGCCAGGACTTTGATGCGCTGATGATTATCCATTCGCCCAGCGCGGTTGCGCCAGGCAGCGAAAGTGCGCGAGCGCTGATTGAGGCAGTCCGAAACCATCCCCGCGGCAAATACGTTACCCTGCTGACCAACTGGTGCGGCGAGTTCTCCTCCCAGGAGGCACGGCGTCTGTTTAGTGAAGCCGGGTTGCCAACCTACCGTACCCCGGAGGGCACCATTACCGCGTTTATGCATATGGTTGAATACCGCCGCAACCAGAAGCAGCTGCGTGAAACGCCTGCCCTGCCGGGCAATCTCACCGCAAATTCGGTGGATGTGCACAGGCTTTTGCAGCAGGCCATCGAAGAGGGCGCCACTTCCCTTGACACACATGAGGTGCAACCCATTCTTGGCAGCTATGGGATGCAAACCCTGCCCACCTGGATTGCCGGCGACAGCGCTGAGGCGGTACATATCGCTGAGCAGATTGGTTATCCGGTCGCGCTGAAGCTGCGCTCTCCCGATATTCCGCACAAATCGGATGTACAGGGCGTCATGCTGTATCTGCGCACCGCGACAGAAGTGCAACAGGCCGCGGATGCCATTATCGATCGCGTAAAAATGACGTGGCCACAGGCCAGGATCCACGGCCTGCTGGTGCAGAGCATGGCCAACCGTGCGGGTGCGCAGGAGCTGCGCGTGGTTGTCGAACACGATCCGGTTTTTGGTCCGCTCATTATGCTGGGTGAAGGCGGCGTTGAGTGGCGGCCAGAAGAGCAGGCGGTTGTCGCGCTTCCTCCTCTAAACATGAACCTGGCGCGTTATTTAATTATTCAGGCCATAAAAAGCAAAAAAATCCTCGGGAGAAGCGCTCTGCGGCCGCTTGATATCGCCGGATTAAGCCAGTTTCTGGTGAAGGTCTCCAACCTCATTGTCGACTGTGCGGAGATCCAGCGCCTGGATATCCACCCCCTTCTTGCCTCCGGAAATGAATTTACCGCGCTGGACGTGACGCTGGATATTGCGCCCTATAACGGTGATCCGGAAAGCCGTCTCGCCATTCGTCCTTATCCTCTTCATCTGGAAGAGTGGGTGGAGATGAAAAATGGGGAGCGGGCGCTGTTTCGCCCTATCCTGCCGGAAGACGAGCCGCTGCTGCGGGCGTTCATCTCGCAGGTGACGCAGGAAGATTTGTACTATCGCTATTTCAGCGAAATCAATGAATTTACCCACGACGATTTAGCCAATATGACCCAGATCGACTACGATCGAGAAATGGCGATTGTGGCGGTCCGCCGTTCCGGAACGGAAGAGGAGATCCTCGGCGTGACGCGTGCCATTTCCGACCCGGATAACGTGGATGCCGAGTTTGCCGTACTGGTGCGTTCCGATCTTAAGGGTTTGGGGTTGGGCAGACGGCTGCTCGAAAAACTTATTGGTTATACGCGCGATCACGGATTGTCACGCCTGAATGGCATTACTATGCCAAACAATCGGGGTATGGTGACCCTGGCGCGGAAGCTCGGTTTTGACGTTGATATCCAGCTGGATGAAGGCATTGTCTCTCTGTCCCTCAGCCTGACTTCGACGGATAAACAAGAGTAAGCTGCTGGAAATGTTACCCACTTTTACCGGCACTGGGGTATCATTGTCCGCTTATGTTGTTTGCCTGGTACAGACAACCCTTCAATGAACAGAGAAGAAACGCACTGTGATGTTGTCAAAATTTAAGCGTAATAAACATCAACAACACCTTGCTCAACTACCGAAGATTTCTCAGTCAGTTGATGATGTAGAGTTCTTTTATGCTCCCGCTCATTTCCGGGAGACGCTTCTTGAAAAGATTGCCAGCGCTACGCGACGTATTTGCATTGTGGCGCTCTATCTTGAACAAGATGAAGGTGGGCGTGCGATCCTGAACGCGCTCTATGAAGCGAAACGTCAGCGTCCGGAACTGGATGTTCGCGTGCTGGTTGACTGGCACCGCGCTCAGCGTGGCCGTATTGGTGCGGCTGCCTCGAATACCAATGCTGACTGGTATTGCCGCACGGCCCAGGAAAATCCGGGTATTGATATCCCGGTGTATGGCGTACCGGTGAATACCCGTGAAGCGCTTGGCGTTCTTCATTTTAAAGGATTTATCATTGATGACAGCGTCCTTTATAGCGGCGCCAGCCTGAATGATGTGTATCTCCATCAGCTCGATAAATACCGCTACGATCGCTACCATCTGATCCGCAATCCGCAGATGGCTGACATCATGTTCAACTGGGTTGATAAAAACCTGGTTCATGGTCGGGGTGTGCACCGTCTTGACGATCCTCATCGCCCGAAAAGCCCGGAAATCAAAAATGACGTTCGCTCCTTCCGCCAGGAACTGCGCGATGCGGTTTATCGTTTTCAGGGTGATGCCAGTAATGAAGAACTGTCCGTTACGCCTCTGGTAGGTCTGGGAAAATCCAGCCTGCTGAACAAGACTATCTTTCATTTGATGCCGTGCGCTGAGCATAAGCTTACCATCTGCACCCCGTACTTTAACCTTCCCGCCGTTCTGGTGCGTAATATCATTCAGCTGCTGCGTGATGGTAAAAAGGTGGAAATCATTGTTGGGGATAAAACGGCAAATGACTTTTTCATTCCGGAAGATCAGCCTTTCAAGATCATCGGCGCACTGCCTTATCTCTATGAGATTAACCTGCGTCGCTTCCTGAGCCGTTTACAGTACTATGTGAACACAGACCAGCTGGTTGTGCGTCTCTGGAAAGATGAAGACAACAGCTATCACCTTAAAGGGATGTGGGTGGATGATGAGTGGATGCTGCTGACCGGTAATAACCTGAACCCACGCGCCTGGCGTCTGGATCTGGAAAACGCCATCCTTATTCACGATCCTCAGCATGCGTTAGCCGCGAAACGCGATCGTGAGCTGGAGCTTATACGCACGCATACTACAGTGGTTCGTCATTATCGCGATCTGCAAAGCATCGCTGATTATCCGGTGAAAGTTCGCAAGCTGATTCGCCGTCTACGTCGGATCCGTATCGACCGCCTCATCAGCCGCATTCTGTAATACACGAGCCCTGTCATCGACGGGGCTTTTTTATGGAGTCTGTTAATGCGTACGCCTTTCCTGATAATCCCTCTTTTCCTGACCGGTTGCAGCCATATGGCTAATGATAACTGGTCGGGTCAGGATAAAGCTCAACACTTTCTGGCGTCTGCAATGTTGTCCGCTGCGGGTAATGAATATGCGCTGCACCAGGGTTATAGCCGGGATCGAAGTGCCACAATGGGGCTGATGTTCTCCATCAGCCTGGGGGCATCAAAAGAACTTTGGGATAGCCGCCCCTCGGGAAGCGGCTGGAGCTGGAAAGATTTTGCCTGGGACGTAGCCGGGGCAACAACCGGCTACGCCGTCTGGCAGATGGCGCATTATTAAAGGCGGATCCCTTTTCCTTTACGATGCAGCATCAGGGAGACAATAAACGCCAGCGCCCCCATGATGGTGACATACCAGAAAAAGGTCGATTCACTGCCCCATGACTTAAGGGATAGCGCGACATACTCTGCCGAACCGCCGAACAGGGCGTTAGCGACCGCATAAGAGAGGCCTACGCCCAGCGCCCTCACCTGTGCGGGGAACATTTCTGCTTTCAAAATGCCACTGATTGCCGTGTAAAAACTAATAATAATAAGTGCCACCATAATCAAAGCGAAAGCGGCATACGGAGAGGTTGTATGCTGTAGCGCCGTCAAAAGCGGAACAGTCCCCAGGGTGAGCATGCCACCAAAGATCAGCATGGAGGTGCGGCGACCTATTTTGTCCGACAGCGCGCCAACAATCGGCTGGATGAGCATAAAGACCAGTAACGCCACCGTCATGACGACACTCGCAACGTTAGCATGCATGCCCGTGGTGTTGACCAGATATTTTTGCATATAGGTGGTGAAGGTATAGAAGCTTAGCGAGCCTGCGGCGGTAAAGCCTAATACCATCAAAAACGCTTTGCGGTTTCGCCACAGCCCTTTCATCGAACCGGCTTCTTTCAGCGCCCTGACCTCCTGCTGGGAGGTTTCATCAAGCTGACGGCGTAACCACAGCGCCACAACCGCCAGGGCAGCCCCCAGGGCAAACGGGATGCGCCAGCCCCAGGCGCGTAAATCTTCATCGCTAAGGATTTGTTGAAGGATCACCACAACCAGTAACGCCAGCAGCTGACCGCCAATGAGGGTTACATACTGGAATGATGCATAGAAACCTTTGCGCCCTTCAACAGCTACTTCGCTCATGTATGTCGCGCTGGTGCCATATTCGCCACCCACTGACAGCCCCTGGAACAGGCGTGCCAGCAGCAACAACGCCGGTGCCCATGTTCCGATAGTGTCATATCCGGGAAGGCAGGCAATCACCAGCGAGCCGACGCACATCATGCACACGGAGATGAGCATGGATGTCTTGCGCCCTTTCCTGTCCGCGATCCTGCCGAACAGCCATCCGCCAATGGGACGCATCAGGAACCCGGCGGCAAAAACGCCTGCGGTTTGCAGAAGCTGCGTTGTGGTGTTCCCTGACGGGAAGAAGATATGTGCAAAGTAGAGTGAACAAAATGAATAGACGTAAAAATCAAACCACTCTACAAGGTTCCCCGATGAAGCTCCAACGATTGCCCAAACCCGACGGCGAGTATCCTTGCCTGCTAAACTTGTGTTATCCGTATCTGCACTGGCTACGGTTTCTGTCATTTTAAAATCCCCTGTCTCACATTGCGGGCCATTGCCCACAAACAGTAAAACCGGATTTAAAACGAATCGTTAGGTAAATAAAATGTTTCCAATATGTTTCATTGGATTTTGTGAACTCGATCAGGTATCGAATTATTAGCGGACGTAGTAATTATCCCCACGCTTGCTGGTGAGCCTTTTTTCGCTGCAAATAATCTTCATCAGCACGAATTTTATCCCACCACGTTTTGAACACCGCAGCGGCTTCTGCTTTTACTGGATCGTGATCGAGGGGTTTGACCTGGCGCTTCTCATCATACTTTTTACCGCCTTTATGATTGGCGTATCGCCGGGCACGGGTGTATCCCATCTGTATGAATTTACGCGCCATATCCATGCCGACAAAATCGTTTTTCCTGCGGTATTCTTCAAAAAGGGCGTAGATCTCTTCTGCCGAACGCGCTGCGACTTCAGCATTTTTATAACTCCAGTGCGGCAGGATTTCGCTTTTATAAGGCTCGACCATCAATACGCCCTGCTCACCCCGGCCAACCTGATACCATTCGGGATGTTCGCGAAAATTAATATTGGCAAAATCTTGTTGATAATCAAAGGGACGAGTCAAAGCGGCACCATTGTTAAAATTGTTTTAACAATTGTAGGCCGGATAAGGGGAAGCCGCCATCCGGCATGTTTTCTACGTACAAAGCAAAAAACCCCGCACCTTACGGTACGGGGTTCTTCTTAATTGATGCCTGGCAGTTCCCTACTCTCACATGGGGAGACCCCACACTACCATCGGCGCTACGGC